>CAXUIR010000064.1:0-5477 GCA_964251005.1 uncultured Acetobacteraceae bacterium
GAGCCGCAGCGGCCGGTCGCCCGCCAGGAGAGCCTGCCGTTGCCCGAAGCCGGCTGGCGCTTGCCGCCGCATACGCTGCTGGCCTCGCCCCCGCCGCGCGCCAACGCCGGCCCGGACGAGGCGGCGCTGCAGAACAACGCCCGCCTGCTAGAATCCGTGCTGTCGGATTACGGCGTGCAGGGCACCATCCGCGACATCCGCCCCGGCCCCGTCGTCACCCTCTACGAACTGGAACCCGCACCCGGCATCCGCAGCGCCCGCGTGATCGGCCTGGCCGACGACGTGGCGCGCAGCCTGTCGGTCACCGCCGTGCGCATCGCCACCGTGTCGGGCCGCAACGTCATCGGCATAGAGGTGCCCAACAGCCGGCGCGAGACGGTGTTCCTGACCGAGCTGCTGGAGAGCGAGGCCTGGACCCGCCACCAGGGCCGCCTGCCGATCGCGCTGGGCAAAGACATCGCCGGCATCCCGGTGGTCAGCGACCTGGCCCGCATGCCGCACCTGCTGATCGCCGGGACCACCGGTTCTGGCAAGTCGGTGGGCATCAACGCGATGATCCTGTCGCTGCTGTTCAAGCTCTCGCCCGAACAGTGCCGGCTGATCCTGATCGACCCGAAGATGCTGGAGCTGTCGGTCTACGAGGGCATCCCGCACCTCATGGCGCCGGTGGTGACCGAACCGGCAAAGGCGGTGCAGGCGCTGAAGTGGACGGTGCGCGAGATGGAGCGCCGCTACCGCGCGATGAGCCAGCTCGGCGTGCGCAACGTCGGCGGCTACAACGAGCGGGTGGAGGAGGCGCGCGCCAAGGGCGAGGTGATCAGCCGCCGCGTGCAGACCGGCTTCGATTCGGAGACCGGCAAGCCGACCTTCGAGGAACAACCCCTGACGCTGGAGGCTTTGCCCTTCATCGTCGTGGTGATCGACGAGATGGCCGACCTGATGATGGTCGCCGGCAAGGACATCGAGGCCGCGGTGCAGCGCCTGGCGCAGATGGCGCGGGCCGCCGGCATCCATGTCATCATGGCGACGCAGCGCCCCTCGGTGGACGTGATCACCGGCACCATCAAGGCCAACTTCCCCACCCGCATCAGCTTCCAGGTGATCAGCAAGTTCGACAGCCGCACCATCCTGGGCGAACAGGGCGCCGAACAGCTGCTGGGCCACGGCGACCTGCTGCACATGGCCGGCGGCGGCCGCATCACCCGCGTGCACGGCCCGCTGGTAACCGACCGCGAGGTGGAGGACACCGTGGCCTTCCTGCGCCAGCAAGGCGCACCCGACTACCTCGACGAGGTGACCGAAGCCTCCGACGACGACGGCAACGCGGCGATGCTGGCCGGCATGAACAGCGCCGGCGACGGCGAGGTGGGGCTGTTCGACCAGGCGGTAGCGATCGTGGCGCGCGAGGGCAAGGCGAGCACCAGCTTCATCCAGCGGCACCTCAACATCGGCTACAACCGCGCGGCCAAGCTGATCGAGCAGATGGAGCGGGAGGGGATCATCTCGGCGGCGAACCACGTGGGCAAGCGCGAGGTTTTGTGCCGACGGACGAACGAGGAGTGAGCAAGCAGTTCTTCTTTGAAAAAAAGAACCAAAAACCTGTTGTCTCCGCTGTCGCGGACTCATCCAGAGAGCGCGCGACAGCGGAGTCAAAAGTTTTTTGGTCCTTTTTTTCAAAAAAGGACTGCTTGCTTTCTGACTCAACACAAAGGCCGACTGGTATAACGCGTGGCTTCGTCGCGTTGCCGGCAACCAACAGCATACCTGAGTGTTACCAACGGTCCGAAGGAATCCAGGCCGTGACAGACGACACCCACCTGCTCGACCCCAGAGAAGCGGCAAAAGCCGCCCACCTGCACTACGTCAGCGACGCCAAGCCAGGCATCCGCCGCGAGAAGACGGAAGACGGCTGGGACTTCTACATGCCTGACAACATCCGCATCACCGACGAGAAAACCATCGCGCGGATCAAGAAACTTGCGATCCCGCCCGCCTACACCGACGTGTGGATTTGTCGCGACCCGAACGGACACTTGCAGGCTGTCGGCCGCGACGCCCGCGGCCGCAAGCAGTATCGCTACCATCCGCGCTGGCGCGAAATCCGCGACGAGGCCAAGTACGGCAAGATGCTGATCTTCGGCCGCAAGTTGCCGGACATCCGCAAGCGGGTTGAACACGACCTCTCCAAACCAGGCTTGCCGCGCGAAAAGGTATTGGCTGCCCTGGTGCGCCTGCTGGAGCGCACGCTCGCACGTATCGGCAACGAGGAATACGCGCGCGCCAACAATAGCTTTGGCCTGACAACGCTGCGCGAGCGTCATGCGACCGTGCATGGCGCCACCGTCGAGCTGGACTTCCGCGCCAAGCACGGCATCCAGCGCCACATCGAGCTGAAGGACCGCAAGCTCGCCAACATCGTCAAGAAGCTGCAGGACATCCCCGGCCAGGAGCTGTTCCACTACATCGACGACCACGGCCACAGCCACACCGTCGGGTCCGACGACGTAAATGCGTATCTCCACGAGATCACCGGAGAGGAGATCACCGCGAAGGACTTCCGCACCTGGGCAGCCACCAAACTTGCAGCGTTGGCTCTGAAAGAACTCGAGGTCTTCGACAGCGCCGCCAAGGCCAAGAAGAACGTGCTGCGCGCTGTGGAGACCGTCTCCAGCCTGCTCGGCAACACGCCCAGCATCTGCCGCAAGTGCTACATCCACCCGGCCATCTTCGACGGCTACCTCGACGGCAGCCTGCTTGAAGGGCTCAAGGCAAGGGCTGACGCGGTGCTCGACCACAAGGAAGGCGGGCTGACCGCGGAGGAAATCGCAGTGACGGCGTTTCTCGACAAACGCTTGGAGCAGATGGCTGCGAAACAATAGTTGCGCTACTGGAAAGCAAGCCAAGCAGGTCTTTTTTGAAAAAAAGAACCAAAAAACTTTTGTTCTCTGAGTGCATGCTGCGGCAGGCTACGCGACAGCAGAACCAAATTTTGATGCTTTCTAAAAGACTGACACCAACCGGCCTGGGTTGACCGTTCGAGGGAAGCAAGACCTTCTTTTTAAAAACTTTTATCTTCGCTGTCGCGCCTATCCGGAGAGCGCGCGACAGCGGAGTCAAAAGTTTTTTGGTCCTTTTTTGTAAAAAAAGACTGCTTGCTTTCTGTTAGTCAGCATCCGGGCCGGTTGGTATAAGTCTTGCCTCGTAGATGAGTGCGCGAGCTAATGAAAGTCAGCGAAGGACCCGTGACCTAACTTAAGAACGACGGCGTTGCCCGCCGTGCCAGTCCTCTGTCGAATGCTGGCCGACGAGCGCGCGACAGCGGAGACAAAAGATTTTTGCTTCTTTTTCTCGAAAAGAAGCGCTTGCTCACTTGCCTAAAGCAGCCCGACCGATTTCCGCGATCGTCCTGCAACCCGCCAGCCCCATCGTCAGATCCAGCTCCGCCAGGATGTTGCGCAGCACCGCCTCCACCCCCGCTGCGCCGTCGATCGCCAGCCCGTAAACATACGGCCGCCCAACCAGCACCGAGCTCGCGCCAAGTGCGAGCGCCTTGAACACGTCCGATCCGCTGCGGATGCCGCTGTCGAACAGCACCGGTATCCGTCCGTCGACCGCTTCGGCCACCTCTGCCAGTGCGTCCAGAGCGGCCACCGCCCCGTCGATTTGCCGGCCGCCGTGGTTGGAGACGATGATGCCGTCCATGCCGTGCCGGATCGCGAGCTCGGCGTCGTCCTGGTGGTTGATGCCCTTCAGCACGATCGGCAGGCGCGTGGTCCGGCGCAGGAACTCCAGCCGGTCCCAGGTGATGGTCGGGTTGGAGTAGGTGGTCATGAACAGCATGCTGGCGGCGTGCGGGTCGCCTTTCTGGTTGCCCAGCATGGCCTGGAACACCGGGTCGGAGGTGTATTGCGCGATGCCCTTAGCGGCCATGAACGGCAGGTAAGCCAAGTCGAGGTCGCGGGTGCGCCAGCCTAGCAGCGCGGTGTCGAGCGTCACCACCAGCGCCGTAGCACCGCAGGCCTCGGCGCGGTGCAGGAAGCTCGCCACCAGCGCGTCGGACTTGCCCCAGTAGAGCTGGAACCAGCGCTCGGCGTCACCCATCGCCGCGGCGATCGCCTCCATCGGGTGGCTGGCCTGGTTGGACATGATCAGCGGCACGCGCGCGGCGGCGCAACCGCGCGCGGTGGCCAGGTCGCCCTCGGCGTGGGCCATCTCCTGCACGCCGAGCGGGGCGGCGAGGATCGGGTGCGGACGGGTGCGGCCGAGCAGCGTGGTGGACAGGTCGCGGGTGCCCACGTCGCGCAGCATGCGGGGGCGGATGCGCACCGCGTCGAACGCGGCCAGGTTGGCGCGCATGGTGGCTTCGCGTCCGGCGCCGCCGGCGATGTAGGCGAAGGCCTCGGGCGACATCGCGGCCTCGGCGCGCGCCTCCATCTCGTCCTGCCGCGTGGGCACCGCCTGTTTCTGCTGCCGCAGCATGCCGCCGACGTAGATCTCGCCCTGGCGGACGGTGCCTGGGGCGCCGGTCGCGGCCTGCACGGCGGGCGGCGCGCTCGATGCTGCCGTTGCCGGGGCGCTGGAGGACTCTGCGGTCACCGATGGTCCCTTTCTGTTCTATCCGGCCGAGCCGGGCCGGCCTATGCTTTGGCATGGATCTGTCTCTGCCGGAACGCTCTGCAACCGTCCGCCGCCAGGCCGCCCGACTGTGCCGGGAGCTGGGTTGGGCGCCGCTGCACGAGGTGTCGCTGCCGAACGGGCGGCGCGCCGACATCCTGGCATTGCGGCGGGACGGCGACTTCGCCTGCATTGAGGTGAAGTCGGGCGCGCTGGACTTCCTCACCGACAGCAAGTGGCCGGAGTACCGCGACTACGCGGACGCGCTGTACTTCGCGGTGGACGCGGACTTCCCGCTTTCGCTGCTGCCGGAGGAGGTGGGCGTGATCGTGGCGGCCTCGGACGGGGCGGCGGTGCTGCGCGAGGCGCCGGCACACCGTATGGCGCCGGCGCGGCGGCGTGCGCTGACGCACCGGTTTGCTGCGCTGGCGGCTTGCAGGTTGGAGGGGTTGATTGATCCGGTGGACCGGTTTGCGTTGAGCTGCGAGTAAGCAAGCAAGGCCTTCTTTTCTGAAGAAAAGAAGCAAAAGACTTTTGGTCCTGGTGTCGCGGAGGTTTCTGGAGCGCGCGCCCAAGGGAACAAAAGTTTTGGTTCTTGGCTTGAGCTACCCCGCCAGCACCTCGCCGCCCCATCCGCGCACGAGTTCGGCCACGGCCGCGCCGGGCGTAACGTCGATCAGCAGGTCCGGCCGCAACTGCAGCAGCGTCTCCGTCTGCATGCCCTCGGGAAACACGCACACCAAATCCACCGACGCGAGCCCGGCCGCCTCGGCCACGATGCGCTTGGCGGCGTCGGTCTCCTCGCCGCCGGCCGAGCTCTCCAGCCCCAGCACCAGGCGGTCGCAGGCAGCGCGCGCCGTCTC
>CAXUIR010000064.1:5487-6071 GCA_964251005.1 uncultured Acetobacteraceae bacterium
CGGCGCGCGCTGGTGGCGATCAGCGCGGTGCGCAGGCCCAGGCGGCGCCAGCGGGCCACCTGCTCGGCGGCAACCTCGTGGGCGACGATCTTGCGCAGCGCGCGGCCCTGCGGCGTCAGCATGGCCAGCAGGTCGGTGCCCTGCGCCACCGCCATGCCCGGCTGCCCGGCGGCAACCCCCATCGCCAGGTTGGCCAGCCGTGCCGCCACCGGCAGCTTCAGCCCGATCGCCAAGCCGGCGGCGATCGCGGAGACCACCGTGTCGGCAGAGCCGGACAGGTCGAACACCTCGGAGACGGCAGACGGCAGATGAAGCACCGTCTCCGCGCTGACCAGCGACAAGCCGTCCGCGCCGCGGTTGACCACCACCGCGCCGAACCCGTGCGCGGTGCGCAGCCAGCCGGCAGCTGCCGCGATGTGGCGTTCGCTGGCTACGCTCATGCCGGTCACCGCCTCGAGCTCGCGCAGGCTGGGCACGGCCACGTCGGCGCCGGCGTAGCGGTCGTAGTCGGGGCCGCGCGGGTCCACCACGGTGGGCCGGCCGGGGGGGGGCGCCGCCGCGGGGTGTTGGGTGGGGCCGGGGGC
>CAXUIR010000064.1:6081-9275 GCA_964251005.1 uncultured Acetobacteraceae bacterium
GGTGGCGGCCAGCGCGTCGCCGGCAATGCGCAGCATGCGTTCGGCGAGCTTCGGGTGGATCGCACCCGTCACCTCCTGGTCCGAACGCAGCAGCTGCTGGCCGCCGGCGATGAAGCGCGTTTTCACCGTGGTGCAGCGCCCCCCCTGCACCAGCAACCACGGCTCCACGTTGGGCTGCCCGCCGATCAGCCCGGTGAGGTCGGATCCCGCCTGGTCGTCGCCCACCACGGAGACGAAGGCGACGGCGGCACCCAGAGCGGTCAGGTTGCGTACCACGTTGCCGGCGCCGCCGGGCAGTGCGAGCTCGCGGTCCACCGCGAGGACGGGTATCGGGGCTTCGGGGCTGATGCGGGCGACGCTGCCGTAGACGTAACGGTCCAGCATGGCGTCGCCGATGACCAGCACGCTCGCCCGGGTGAGGCGGGGAATCGCGTCTGCGAGTTCCGCGTCCATCGCCGGGGGCTGGTCTTCAGTCATCAGCTATGCGTATCGAGCTGTTTTGTCTGGCGCAAGCATTCAATGAAGCTGCCCGGATACTTGGCCGGCCGGCGTTGTTCAAAACAATGTCACGCAGAGAGGAAACGCATACCATCTTCCTCAAGTACCAGACAGGTCAATCGGCCGCCCATGACTGCGCCGGTATCGATGCCGATACGGTTGGACCGCACCGCCGGCGCGCTGCACGGCGTATGGCCGTGCACGATCACGAACGGATGCGTTTCGTTGCTTGACAAGAACGGTTCGCGTATCCACAGCAAATCGTCCGCACTCTGCCGGATGAGGTCGCGCCCGGGCCGGATGCCGGCGTGCACGAACAGGTAGCCGCCTTCCTGGTGCGTCAGCTCGCGGGTGGTGAGCCATTGCCGGTGCGCCAGCGGTATCGAGAGGTGCCAGTCCGCCGGGCTCGCGTCCAGCGGCACGTGGTAGCTCTCGAGCGTGGCGGCACCGCCGTTCTCCAGCCAGCTCTCCGCCACCCGGGCGCGGCCGTCGAGTGCGGCCAGCATCATCACCTCGTGGTTGCCCTTCAGGTCCGCCCGGCGGGTGACTGGCGGAGCCACCGTGCCGGCCAGCAGCCACACCACGGCCGCACTGTCCGGCCCACGGTCGACGTAGTCGCCGAGGTGCACCAGCACGCTTTCGGCCACCTTGCGGGCGGCCAGGTCCGCGGCGATGGCCCAGTGCAGGTCCACCAGCTGGTCCAAGCAACCATGCACGTCGCCGACGGCGTAGACGCGCAAGCCCGGGCGAAGCAGGCCGGGCGCTGGCTGGGAGTCGACCATGGTTCGGGGAGCCTACAGCAGTTCTATTTGATTGTCCGTTTGCAGAGTCGCCCTGGCGGTCATCTGACGCGGTTTTCCTGTGCTCCGGTGCTCATGACCATGTAGGTCACGCCGCTCCAGTGCTCGGAAACCACGCCAGCTGACTCACCAAGCCGACTTTTCAAACGGACACTGAAAAAAGAACCAAAAAGCTTTTGCCTCCGCTGTCGCGCGCTCGCCGGACAGAACCGCGACAGCCGCGCCAAAAGCTTTTTGCTTCTTCTCGAAAAAGAAGCGCTTGCTTACCCCGCGTCCAGCAGTTCCCCAACCCGTGCCACCACGTCTTCAACCTGCTCCTGCGCGCTGTCGTCCCGCAACTGCGCCGCACTCAAGGCGATCCGCAGCCCTGCCACCCCCGCGTCCCCCAGAAACACCGGCTGCCCAAGCTGGCAGCGCGAAGCGGCGGCGGCGGCGTAGATCGCGCGCAGCCTGTCGGCGCCGAGCAGACCCTGCCCGTCGCGCACCGTGAAGGTGAACACGCTCTGCCGGCCAGACCAACCGGCGCCCGGCGGGCGGGGTGCGGCCACCAGGGCCAGGCGGCCGTCACGGGCGATCGCCTGGCGCAGGGCGCCGGCGCAGCCGTCGAGGCGCTGCGTCACCTCGCCAGGGTCGCAGCCGGCAAACGCGGTCATCTCGTGCAACGCGGCGGCCCAGCGCAGCAGCAGGCCGGCGCAACGGCGCGAGCCGAAGCCGGCGTCCAGCCGCGCGTAGGCGGCCAGGCCCGCCGGCAGCCTGGCGGCGGCAACCGCCTCCAGCCGCGCGCGCGGGAACAGCAGCGCGCCGCAGAACCCCGGCGCGGTGAAGAACTTCGACCCGGTCACCATCACCGGAAAGCCGTGCTGCAGGTACCAGCGGAGGTCTGCGGGCTCGATGCGCGCCTGGCAGGCGTCGACCACGATGTCGAGTGCCGCGCCGAAGCGCGCGCGCAGGCGCAGCAGGCCCGGCTTGTCCGGCGCGGTCAGGCCGGTCTTCGAGCCGTCGATGGCGTGCAGCGTCGCGCGGCCGGTGGCCAGGGCGGCGGTGACGGCGGACGTGCAGGCCGCCTCCATCTCGGCCGCGGTGAAGGCTCGTCCAGCAGCATCGCGCAACGCCAATGCAGTCAGGCGCGGCGTGCGGGCGAAGCCGGCCAGGCGGGCGCCCTTGTCGACCGGCGTGGCGCCGGGTGCGAGGCCAGCGAAATGCCTGGCCTGCACGGCGTCCGGCACGCCGCTGCCGGTCTCCGCGGCGCTGACCAGGATGCTCGTCATCCTCTCGTGCGGGTGCTCCGCGGCGAGCAGGGCGGTGACCACCAGTGCCGCGTCCGTGCCGGACGCGGTCAGCACCGCGCCGGCCAGGTCGACCACCTGGTAGTGCGACAGGATCGCCGCCTCGGTAGCCCGGCTGGCCTGGGCCAGCGCGGCCTCGGTGCCGGCGGAAGCGGCAGCCGCGGCCAATCGACGACGGGCCAACCCGGCAGCAGCGAACGCCGGCGCGGAGAGGCTGGAGGCAGTGCAGGAACCGAAGCTGACCACGTCCGGACGCGGCCAAGGCGCGCAATGGTAGCGGTTCAGGCGGGTGGCCGGGTCGAGCGCCAGCCGTTCGTCGCCGCCGGCCGCCAACATAGCCTCGGTGCACTCGGCCAGCGGCCAGAGCCGGGCCAGGCTCGCCAATTCCGGCCGGTCCAGCGGCCGTGCCCAGTCCGCGACGCCGGCCGCGTGCAGGCAGGCGGGCAAGCTGGCCGGCGGCGGCCTGGCGGAGAGTAGCGCGCCGAACGGGTGCGGCCTGGCCGCCGGGCCGTGCGGGGTGTGGACGTGCTGACACGAGGCGGCTGTGCGTGCGGCCAGCAGGCCCGCGCCGCGCGCGCCGACGGCCTGCTGCAGCCAGGACCACTCGGCC
>CAXUIR010000064.1:9285-9987 GCA_964251005.1 uncultured Acetobacteraceae bacterium
CCCCCCCCCCCGGCCCGCCGGACACGGGGGGCCCCGGGCGGGCGCCGGGCCGTGCCGCGACCACCAAGCGGGCGTCGGTAAGGCCATGTTCCATCCAGTCCGTTCCAGCACAGCCGCCGGAACATGGACAAGCCCCGGTCCGGCCTCGACGGGCCGTTTGGCGGAGGCCAGCCGAGACCAGCGTGGCGGCACCAGACATCGACGCACTGAACCCAAACTCGACGGGCCGGTCGGCCGGGGCGGCAGCGGTTCGACCGCTTCGCCGTCGTCATGCGCCGGGGCGCACGTCTTCCCGGTCAGCCAAAGTCACACGCGCCCGCGCCCGATCAGGCGCCCCTCGCCCGCGTCGCCGTGACGCTGACGCCAAAGTCGCGCGCGCGTGCGCCCGGTCAGCCGCAATCACGCCGCCCGGTGGCGACGCAATCCTGTGTGGCGCCGGCGTGGCCCAGCGTGCGCGCCAGCCACAGGCTGCCGGCAACCAGAACCGCCAGCAACAAGACCGCGGCGATCTTGCCGCGGTTGTTGCCCGAACGCTGCGGGGACCCTGGCTGGCTCACGCCCGGACCGCCGCAAAGCTGCCCCGCCTCGTGCCTGTCGGCCACAGCCGAACGTCGCCCTCAGTGATGGAAGCCGCCAGGGTTGCCGACACCGCCGCCGCCACCGTGGAAACCGCCGCCGCCGTGGAACCCGCCGCCCCAGCCG
>CAXUIR010000065.1:0-9982 GCA_964251005.1 uncultured Acetobacteraceae bacterium
GGAGCTGGAGTGCCGGCTGGTCGAGACCGTCTCCGTCGCCGCCTATGCGGGCGAGGCCGGCACCCAGGGCGAGCCGGTGGTGTTGAAGCCGCCCGCCGCGGCCGGTGACGGCGAGGGTTTCCTGATCGTAGACGAGCTGGTCGACACCGGCGTCACCGCGCGCCTGGTGCGTGCGCTGCTGCCGCGCGCGCACTTCGCCTGCCTTTACGCCAAACCCGCCGGCCTGTCGGCCACCGACAGCTTCGTCACCGAAGTGCCGCAGGACACCTGGATCCTGTTTCCCTGGGACACCGCGCCGTCGTTCGTGCCGCCGATGGCACGCCGATCATGACCCTCAGCACTGGTCCTGACAGCACGGGCCCTGGCAGCACCGGCTCTGGCAGCAACGCTCCTGGCAACAACGCCTTTGCTAGCGACAACGCACCTTGCAATAGCGCTCCTCGCAGCATCGACCCACTCAGCACTGGCCCTGACAGCACCGGCCCTGGCAGCATGAGCTCTGCCAGCATGGGCCACGGCAGCATGAGCCCCGACCGCATCCGCCGCGGCCACATTCCCGCCTGGCTGCCCATCCTGCTCGGCTTCCTGCAGGCCGTCGGCCCGATCTCCACCGACATGAACCTGCCCGCCTTTCCGGCCATCGAGGCGAGCCTGCACGCTTCCGCCGGAAGCGCCCAGCTCACGCTCGGCAGCTGGATCCTCGGCCTCTCGCTCGGCCAGCTGGTGCAGGGCGCGCTGGCCGACCGCTTCGGCCGCCGCGCGCCGCTGCTGGCCGGAACCCTGGTCTACATCGCCGGCACCGTGGGCTGCGCGCTCTCGCCCAGCATCGCGGTGATGTCGGCCTGGCGCTTCTTCGCCGCGTTCGGCGCCTCGGCCAGCATGGTGGTGCCGCGCGCCATCGTGCGCGACGTCTCCGAGGGCCACGCGGCGGCACGGCTGATGTCGCGGCTGATCCTGGTGCTGGGGGCCGCCCCCATCCTGGCACCCTCGCTGGGCGGGCTGGTGCTGCAGTGGGCGTCCTGGCGCGGCATCTTCTGGATCAACGTCGCCTACGGCGTGCTGGCCCTGCTGTTCGCCTGGGCGTGGCTGCCGGACACGCTGGAGCGTTCCGCCCGGGTGCCGATCCACCCTGTCCGCATGCTCGCCCGCTACGGCCGTATCTTGCGCGAGCGGACCTTCCTCACCCACGTGCTGATGATGTCGTTCTACGGCTTCGCGCTGTTCGCCTACCTCGGTGGCTCGCCGGAGGTGTTCGAGGGGCATTACGGCTTCTCGCCAGGCCGCTACGCGGTGGTGTTCGGCCTGGTGGCCGCCGCCTACATCGCCGCCTCGCAGGCCAACACCCTGGTGATCCGCCGCTTCGGCCTCGCCGGCACGCTGACCCGCGCGAGCACCCTCTACCTGGTGCTGGCCGCCTGCGTGATGCTGGCGGCTGCGTGCGACGCGGCTCCCCTCTGGCTCGGCGTGTTCCTGGCGCTGACCCAGGGCCTGACCGGCTTCCTCAACCCGACGGCAACGGTGGGCGCGCTGCGCCACCACGGCGCGCACGCCGGCAGCGCGTCCGCCCTGCTGGGCACGATGCTGTTCTTCATCGGCGCCAGCAGCGGCTTTCTGGTCGGCTGGCTGTCGGACGGTACGGCGCGGCCGATGGCAGCGCTGATGTTGGCAGGGGCCGTGCTGGCGAAGGTGGCTGATCTTTGCCGGCCGGACGAAGCACGTGCACCGGTGCTGGCGGAGTAGGGCAGAAAGCAAGCGCTTCTCTTTCGAGAAAAAGAAGCAAAAAGCTTTTTCGCGGCTGTCGCGGACGGCTGAGGCGGCACGTGTCATCCTGCTACGCCCACGGAACAAAAGTTTTTTGGTTCTTTTTTCAGAAAAGAACCGCTTGCCTTCCCTTCTTGCCCCGGCACGCTTCATGCTAAGTTTACTGCATCCCAGTCACGCAGGAGCAGCCATTGGCTGAGCGTTCAACACGGCGGCAACTCCTCACGCGCATCGGCGTCGCCGCCGGCAGCGTGGCGATGTACCAGGCGATGACCCGCATGGGCCACGCCACCGGCACCGATTTCAAGGAGCCGCCCAACCTGTCAGGCGCGCCGCCCGGCACCAGCGTCCTCGTGCTCGGCGCCGGCCTGGCCGGCATGCTGGCCGCCTACGAGCTGCGCCGCGCCGGCTACAGCGTGCGCGTGCTGGAGTTCCAGGAACGCTCCGGCGGCCGCAACTACACGCTGCGCGGCGGCGACACGCTCACCGAGCTGGGCGGCGCCACCCAAAAGGTCGGCTTCGCACCGGGCAACTACATCAACCCTGGCCCGTGGCGCATTCCGTATCACCACCAGGCCATCCTGCACTATTGCAAGGCATTCGGCGTGGCGCTGGAGCCGTTCATCGAGCTGAACTACAACTCCTACCTGCACAACACGAACGCCTTTGGCGGCGTGCCGCAGCGCTACCGCCACGTGGCGGGCGACTTCACCGGCCAGACCGCCGAGCTGCTGTCCAAGGCGATCAACCAGGGTAAGCTGGACGAGGAGGTGAGCCCCGGCGAGCGTGCCGACCTGCTAACCTCGATGCAGATCTGGGGCCTGCTGGACCACACCGGCGCCTACACGCCAACTTTGGCCTCGATGCGGCGCGGCTTCGCCAGGGACCCGCGCGGCGGGCCGGACGGCGCGCCCATCCCGTCGGACCCGTTGCCGCGCTCGGAGATCATGAAGTCCGGCTTCGCCCAGCATTTGTCGTTCCACATGCTAAACGACTTGCAGACCACGATGTTCCAGCCGGTTGGCGGCATGGACATGATCGGCCGCGCCTTTGCCCGCCAGGTCAACGACCTCGTCACCCACAACGTGCGCGTGCGCGCCATCCAGCAGGACCAGTCCGGCGTCACCGTCAGCTACGAGGACCGCAGCCAGGGCGGCGCCGTGACGCAGGTGCATGCCGACTACTGCGTCTGCACCATCCCGTTGCCGGTGCTCAACCAGCTCGAAGTGCAGGTGAGCCAGCAGATGCAGGCCGCCATCGCCGCGGTGCCGTACGCGTCCTCGGTGAAGGTGGGCCTGGAGTTCAAGCGGCGCTTCTGGGAGGAGGACGAGCAGATCTACGGCGGCATCACCTTCACCGACATGCCGGTGAGCGTGATGTCCTACCCCAGCCACGGCTACTTCTCCGGCGGCCCGGCGGTGATGCTTGGCGCCTACATGTTCGGACCCGCAGCCTACGACTTCGCCGGCATGACGCCGGAGGAGCGGGTGCGCCAGGCGGTACTGCAGGGGACCAAGATCCACAAGCAGTATCCAGACGAGTTCTCCAACGGTGTGGGCGTGGCCTGGAGCCGGATGCCCTGGACGCTGGGCTGCTGCTCCACCTGGAGCGAGGAGACCCGCCGCACCCACTACAAGACGCTGACCACCATGGAAGGCCGCGTGGTGCTGGCCGGCGAGCACGCCAGCCACGTCGGCTGCTGGCAAGAAGGCGCGCTGGTCTCGGCCGTGTCCGCCATCACCCAGTTGCACCAGCGCGTGGTGGGGGCCGGCTGATGCGCACGTTCCACGCCATCGCCGCCCTCCTGCTGCTGGCGCCGAGCGTAGCCCTGGCCGACGCGGCATCCGTCATCCGCGGCGGCGTCTCCGCCACGACCGGCGAAGCCGTCTACCAGCACGTCTGCCAGGGCTGCCACATGGCCAATGCCGGCGGCGCGGTGGGCGCGGCACGCATACCCGCTCTGGCCGGCAACAAGCACCTAGCCGCCGCAACCTACCCAGTGGTGATGGTGCTGCACGGCAACGGCGGCATGCCCTGGTTCAACGGCGTGCTCACCGACGCGCAGGTGGCGATGGTGGTGAACTACGTGCGCTCGCATTTCGGCAATTCGTACACCGACACGGTGACGGAGGCTGAGGTGAAGGCGATGCACGGCAAGCCGCCGACGCAAGAGAAAGGCTAGGCAAGCGCTTCTTTTTTGAATAAAGAAGCAAAAAACTTTTGTTCCCTCGGTATCCGTTTCCGGGGACTCCGCGACCGCCGTGACAAAAGCTTTTTGCTTCTTTTTCTCGAAAAAAAGGCCTTACCTTAGCTTTTTGCTCATCCTCACCAGCGGCACCGAGGCCTCAATTGCCGCCACCACCTCGTACCCGCACGCTGTGTAAAGCGGCACACCTGCAAGCGTCGCGGCCAGCTCAGCACGGCTGAACCCTTCAGCGGCGGCCGCCGCCTCGCACAACGACAGAACCAGCCGTCCTACGCCGCGGCGCGCAAACTTCGGTGCCGTGTACATCGCGCGCACCCGCGCCGCGTCGCGCAATGGATCCAGCATCGCAGCGTCGCGACCCGCCGTGTGGTCGCCGCCGAACAGCGTGGCGCGTCGGCTCCAGCCGCCGCACCCGGCGTGTTCGGCGTCGTGCTGCACGATGAAGTATGTGCCGTCAGCGATCAGTTGCGAGTCGAGGCCCATTACGCTGCGGCTTGTCTCGATCTGCGCCGTGGTGAGGAAGCCTTGCTGCAGCACGGAGATCGAGTCGGACATCAGGGTGCGCAAGGCGTCGATGTCGGCGGGAGAGGCCAGGCGTGAGGTAAACATGCAGGAAGAAAGGCCTTCTTTTTTGAAAAAAAGAAGCAAAAAACTTTTGGGGCGGCTGTCGCAGAACCTTCTTGTGCGTGCACGCTTCGACGAACGTTTCAGCTTCGAATTACCGCGCCCTCCGCCGGCGAAGTTCGTTACGGTAACGTCTACTGTGGACTGCGCAATCTTCCGTGCAGACGATGCTGACCCAGAGTCTTGCCTAAAACGACTATGCGTTGCGAAGCGTGATGCTTCAGCCGTCCGCGACAGCCGAGACAAAAGCTTTTTGCTTCTTTTCTCGAAAAAGAAGGCCTTGCTTCGCCTCGGCCATCGCGTGCGCCCGAGATCACATCAGCACGATTTCCACCCGCCGGTTCTGCGGCTCACGCACGCCGGCCGCCGTCGGCACCAGCGGGCTGCTCTCGCCGTAACCGTGGATGAAGATCTCGCCGCGGGCGACACCGTCGCGCACCAGTTCGGTCTCCACCGTTTCGGCCCGCCGGATCGAAAGCTTCTTGTTGTAGGTGGCTGTACCGGAAAGGTCCGTGTAGCCGTTCACCTGTATCTTCGTGCTCTGCACCTGGGTGGAGGCTTGCGCTGCGGCCAGCACGATCTGGCGCGCCCGTGCTGTGAGGTCGGCGCGGTCCCAATCGAAGAACACCAGGTAGGTGCGCGCGGCGGAGGGCGGCACCGGCGCCGGGGTGGCGACGGTCGGCGGCAGTTCGGGCATCGGCGGCTGCCTGTGGCCCCAGCTGAAGTTCACCCGGCCGTAATAGAAGCCGCCGTCGATGCCGTAGGGCGACGATGGGATGTACTCCACGGCACCGTGGTAGCGCGAGGCCGCCGTGGTATGGTACGCGTATTTGTCGGTGAAGTTGTTGGCGCCGAGGATCAGCTGGATGTCCGGCGTGATCTTGTAGCCGAACTCCAGGTCGCCGATCCACGCGGGCTTGTTGCGGTTGGCGGTGAACGGGTAGCTGCCGCTGTCGCCGTTTGCCAGCACTTCCACCACCTCTCCGTAACGGGTGACGCGGGCCAGGGCGCTCAGCGGACCAACCAGGTATTGGCCTTGCAGGATGATCTTGTTCTTCGGCGTGTCTCTGGTGATTTCCGACAGCACGTCGGGCGTGAACTGTGCCGCCTTTTCGACCCGGGTGAGTTCCACGTCGTTGAAGTTTGCCGCCGCCAGCCAGTTGACGCGGCCGTAGCCGCCGAGCTCGGTGACGTAGTCGATCGTCACGTCGGCGCCTCGCGTCTTGGTGTTGACGCCGTTGGTGAAGTACTGCGCGTACAGGTTGCAACCGCTGTTCGGCCCGCACGCCGGCGGCAGCGCGCCGCTCAACTGGAACGCGGTGAACGCGTCGGTGCCGCCGATCAGGCCGGAGTCGACGATCTGGTCGCGAATGTCGATCTGGTACAGGTCGAAGGCGATGTGCAGCTTGTCGATCGGCGTGGTCACGATGCCGGCTTCGTAGTTCTGCGAGCGTTCCGGCTTCAGCGGCACCGAGCCGAGCGCGCGCGCGGCGGCAGAGTTGACCGGGAACTGGCCGCCGGCGGTGACCGGACCCACGTTGACCGCGGCGAACCCTTCCTGCGCCAGCGTCGGCGCGCGGAAGCCATTGCTGATGGTGCCGCGCAGCGCGAACCACGAGGTGAAGTCGTAGCGGGTGGTGAACTTGCCCGTCTCGGTGTCGCCGAAGTCGCTGTAGTGCTCAAACCGGCCGGCGAGGTCCACCTGCCAGTGCGGCAGCAGCGAGGTGGCGACGTCGATGTAGCCGGATTCGTTGGTACGGTGGTAGTAACCCTGGTCGATCTTGGTGAACCCGGGATACGCCTGCGAGCCGCCGCCGAACTGCGAGGCGGCGTCGCCTTGGTTGAGCTGGTAGGAATCGTGGCGGAACTCGCCACCGAAGGCGACGCTCAGCGGTGCCGCCAGCAGCGGCAGGTCGAACGGCTTGCTGAAATCAAGGTTCGTGGTGGATTCGGAGTCGTTGTACTCGCCGGCGTGGAAGTGCGTGGGCGAGTAGCCGAACGCGTGCAGGTAGTCGGTGTTGATCGACGCGATGGTGGATATGTTGGCGACGTCGCCGCCGTACGTCTCGCTCAGATCGTAGTGCCAGCCGCCGAACACGTCGCCCTTCAGGCCGATAGTGCCGGCGTAGTCGTCTTCGTTGATCGCCTCCAGCGGTTCGAACCCGTTCGGATATAGCCCGGCCGCGGTCAGGTTGCCGAACGGCGTGGTCGGGGTGATCGCGGTTGGGGTGTAGGTTCCGCTGGTGTTCGGGTCGCGGTAGTTCTCGAACCCCTCGGAGTGGCGGTAGCCGTAGGTGGCGAAGGAGTAGAACGTCGCTTCCGGAACGAACTCGTAGGCCATGTTGTAGCCGAGGTTGACCAGGTTGTAGCGCGGATCGCCCTCGATCTGGCTGACGTTGTTCCGGTTCGGCACGTTGAACGGGGTGGCCAGGTCGGATCCCGTCTGCGCGGTCGTCGGGAACACGCCGTCGCGGTTGGTGTGGTCGTGGTAGCGGTAGTCCCCGGCGACGTCGAAGTAGCCCTTGTCGCCCAGTGAAAATCCGTTGTTGGCGCCGATGTTGTTGGTGAAGCCGTCCTGGACGTAGGTGGCACCTTCCTGCGCGTAGGCACTGCCGCCGTGGTCGGCGTGCTTGAGGATGATGTTGATCACGCCGGCGATCGCGTCGGATCCGTATTGCGCCGCGGCACCGTCGCGCAGCACCTCGATGTGGTCGATCAGGCTGATCGGGATCATGTCGAGGTCGACCGGGTCCGACCCGCCAACCGGCCCGATGTCGGCGTTGATGTTGGCCGAGACGTGGCGCCGCTTGCCGTCGATCAGCACCAGCGTGTCGTCCGGGCTGAGGCCGCGCAGGCGGGCCGAGCGCACCAGCCCGGCCGTGTCGAAGCCGAGCGGCGGCAGGTCGAAGGACGGCAGCAGCGTGTTCAGCGCGTCGAACACGTTCTGCTGGCCGGTGCGCTGCAGCTCGGCGGCACTGATCACGTCCACCGGTGCGGTGCTGTCCTGCTTGGTGCGGCCGGTCTGCCGCGTGCCGGTCACGATGATGTCTTCCGGTGCGCCTAAGTTCGGCGCGTTGGCTTCGCTCGGCTGGGCGGTGGCACCCAGGGCAGTGACCCCGGGCGTGGGTGAAATCTGCGCCAGCGCCGCCGCCGGCAGCATCGCGGTCAGTGCGGCGGTCGCGAGGAGGGAGAACCTAGTCATCGTCAGGCTCCAAATTCAGAACGGGACAGCAGGAACGGCATCTTCGTCGAGGCTCACTTGCCGCGCGCGGCGATCACTTCAATCTCCACCAGCGCGCCGGGGGCCGCCAGGCCCGCCACCTGCACGGCGCTGCGCGCCGGCTTGTTGGGCTGGTCCTTGGTGCCGAAAAACTTGGTGTAGCCGGCCATCAGGCCGGGAAAATCCATGTGCCCGAGCTTCGGGTCGGCGACCAGGAAGACGTTCATCTTCACCACGTCGCCCATGCCGAGGCCAAGCCGGGTCAGCGTCGCCTGCAAGGCGGTCAGCGCGCCTGTCGTCTGCGCCGCCGTGTCGCCGCGCGACTCCAGGCTGCCAGGCGGCGCCGCCTTGTCCACAACCGGGCCCATCGCACCGCTCAGGTAGACGAGGTCGGTGCCGGCCTTGATGCTGACTGCGGCCGAGATCGGGAAGTCGCTGCCGACGAGCGGCGTGCGGGTGACTGCCTGGGCGTGTGCTGCGCCGGCGAGCACGGAGAAAGCCAAGGCAAGGCCTTCTTTTTTGAGAAAAAGCAGCAAAAAACTTTTGCTCTCGTTGCATCCGACAGCTGAAACGATACGTTTCACCAACGTAAGTGCTAAGGAGACAAAAGTTTTTTGGTTCTTTTCAAAAAAGAACTGCTTTCTTTGCTCATGTTGTTGCACAGCCACACCCCCGTACCACCTAGTTAGCCGCCGGACGATGCAGATGGCACGCGCAGGCTGTCCAACGAAAATTAGCGTTGCAATCAGGGTTTTTCCGGTGCGCAGACGCGATCTGCCCAACGAACGTGCAGAGTGGTTACGGCGCCGGCCGATATTGCGGCAGCATACCAACCGCCAAGTAACGACACGCGTCAGTCGCTCGCCCGACCCGCCCGATCACGCTTCCGCGAGCTTCTCCCGGCTGGCGCGCACCTTCACCACGCGGCGCCCGTCCATCTCCAGCACCTCGAACAACCAGCCGCCGAACACGATGCGGTCGCCGGCCTGCGGCACGCGGCGCAGCAGCGCCAGCACCAGCCCGGCCAGCGTGTGGTAGCTGCCTTCCGCCGGCAGGTCCGGCAGCAGCAGCCGCGCCTTCAGCTCGTCGACCGGCGTCATGCCGTCCATCATCATCTCGCCGCCAACCTGCTCGGCGGCTTGGCTGGGGGTGCCGTAGCCGGGCTCGGCCAGGTCGCCGATGATCGCCTCCAGCACGTCGGCCGCCGTCACCACGCCCTCGAAGCTGCCGTACTCGTCCATCACCAAAGCGAGCCCTAGCGAATCGCTCTTCAGCCGCTCCAGCGCGTCCAGCGCGGTGATGGTGTCGGGCACCACCATCGGCTGGCGCAGTGCCGCCGCGATCGAGAGGTCACGGCCCTCCAAGATGCGATTGAGGATGTCCTTCGCCTGCACCACGCCCACCACGTTGTCCACGCGGCCGTCGCAGACCACGTAGCGGCTGTGCGGCGCGTTCTTCAGCGTGTCGGCGATCTCCCGCATCGGATCGGTGCGGTCGATCCACACCAGCTCGTTGCGCGGCGTCATGATCGCGCGCACCGGCTTGTCGGCCAGGCGCAGCACGCGCTCGATCATGTCGCGCTCGCCGGTCTCCAGCACGCCGGCCTGGGTGCCCTCGGCCAGCAGCGCGTGCAGCTCGTCTTCGGTGACGTCCTCGCGCGCGCTGTGGGTGTCGCCGATCGCGCGCAGCACCAGGTCGGACGAGCGGCCGAGCAGCCACACCACCGGCCCGGTCACCCGCGCCAGCCACGCCACCGCCGGGGCCAGGTAGCTGGCGATGCGCTCCGGCCGGCGCAGCGCCAGTTGCTTGGGCACCAGCTCGCCCAGCACCAGCGTCAGGTAGGTAATGCCCATCACCACCACCGCCAGCGAGAAGCCGGCGGCCGCCTGCCCCACGAAGGGGATGCGCGCCACCAGCGGCTGCAGCGCGCCGGCGATCCTGGCGCCGCCGAAGGTGCCGGACAGGATGCCCACCAGCGTCACGCCAACCTGCACGGTGGGCAGAAAACGCTGCGGGTCTTCGGCCAGCTCGCGCGCCTTGGCGGCACCGCGCACGCCGCGCGCTTCCAGCACGGCAAGCCTCGCGCGGCGGGCGGAGACCAGCGCCATCTCGCCCATGGCGAACACGCCGTTCAGCAGCACCAGCAACACGATGATGGCGATCAGGAGGGC
>CAXUIR010000066.1:0-9799 GCA_964251005.1 uncultured Acetobacteraceae bacterium
GGGGTGGCGAATTGCGGGTAGATGCGCGGCCGCTGCGCCAGCAGCCGCTCGGCGCAGGCCATGTAGCTGAGGTCGGTCATCGGCTTGCGGGTGAACACCGGGTAGTCCGGCAGGCCGCGCTCCTGCGCGCGCTTGACCTCGGTGTCCCAGTAGGCGCCCTTCACCAGGCGCACCATGAAGCGGCGGTCCAGCGACTCCGCCAGCGCGCCGGTCCAGTCGATCACCTCGCGCGCCCGCTTGCCATAGGCCTGCACCGCCAAGCCGAACCCGTCCCAGCCGGACAGCTGCCGGTCCTCGGCTACCGCGGCGATGACGTCCAGCGACAGCTCCAGCCGGTCCGCCTCCTCGGCGTCCACCGTGAAGTTCAGGCCGCGTATGGCGGCGGCCCGCGCCAGGTCGCGCACGCGGGGCACCAGCTCGTCCATCACGCGGGCGCGGCTGATCGCCTCGTAGCGCGGGTGCAGGGCGGACAGCTTCACGCTGATGCCCGGCCGGTCGGGCAGCGGCTTGTTGCCGGCGGCCCGCCCGATCGCCTCGATGGCGTTGCTGTAGCTCGCCTGGTAGTGCGAAGCGTCCTCGGCGGTGCGCGCACCTTCGCCCAGCATGTCGAAACTGTAGCGGAACACCCGCCCGGCGCGCGACGTGGCGCGGCCCAGCGCCTCCTCGATGGTCTGGCCGAGCACGAAGTGGTTGCCCATCACCCGCATCGCCTGCCGCATGGCGCCACGCACCGTGGGCAGGCCAAGCCGGCGCACCACGCCGCGCATGATGCCCTCCGGCGTGTCGGTGGCGCTCACCAGGCGCGCGCCCAGGCCCAGCGCCCAGGCAGAGGCGCCGACCAGCAGTGAGTCTGTCTTGCTGTCCACGCCGCCATCTTGTCGCCCGTCTTGCCGTCCCTGCGCGAAGCCGCCCTGGCCCAGCTTGTCCTCGATCAGCCGGTCGGCGGTGGCGTCGTCCGGCACGCGCAGCAGCCCCTCGGCCAGCACCATCAGCGCCAGCCCCTCCGGCGTGGACAGCGAGTACTCCCGCAGCAGCGCCTCGATGCCGCCGATACCCGCCGCACTGGCGCGGATGGCGTCGATCAGCCGGCGCGCCTCGGCGTCGATGCGTGCCTCACGCGTGCCGTCCAGCGTGGCCTGCGCCAGGAACTCGGCGGCCAGCACTGCGTCGTCCGGCGCGAAGGGAGCGGAAAAGGCCGGCATCGGCCGGTGCTGCAGGACGGCGCTCACAGCCGGTCCCTCACGCCGTCCAGAAAGCCTATCAGCGCCGCGTTCACCTCAGCCGGGCGTTCCTGCTGCACCCAGTGGCCGGCGCCCGGCAGGCTGATCTCGGCACGCAGGTCGGCGCACTTCTCCCGCATGTTTTCGAGCTGGCCGGGCAGCATGGCCAGCACCATCTCGCGCTCGCCGGCCAAAAAGCCGGCAGGCTGGCGGATCACGTTGTCGCCGTAGGCGCGTGCGTCGGCCGCGTTCTGCGGGAAGTTGCGATACCAGCTCAGCGGGCCGCGGAAGCCGCCGGCGTGAAAGGCGGCCGCGTAGGCGTCCAGTTCGTCGTCGGACATGAAGGGCAGGGAGCCCGGCGGCGGGTCGTCCAGGCTGGCCAGCATGGTGCTCTCGCGCGGAACCTGCCGGTTGCTGCGATGGCCCACGCCGTCGAAGCTCGCCGAGTAGAACACCCGCTTGAGCGAGGCCACCCAGTCCGCGCCCTCGAACTCCGCTTCGGCCACGCCTTCGTCCTGGAAGTAGCGGATGTAGAAGAAGCGGTCCGGGTAGCGGTGCTCGACGATGTCGAGGAACGGCGCGGGCGGCGGCCCGCTATGCGGCACGCTGAGGCAGAACACGGCGGCAACCTGGTCCGGCAGGCGCAGCGCGCAACGCCAGGCAGCCGGCGCGCCCCAATCGTGACCCACCGCAACCCAGCGTGCCGCACCCAACGCGTGCGCCAGGCCCGCCATGTCGTCGGCGATGGTGTCCAGCGTGTAGGCGTTCGTCTCGTGCGGCTTTGCGCTACCGCCGTAACCGCGCATGTCCGGCACTGCCACTTGGTAGCCCGCCGCCGCGAGCGCGGGGACCTGGTGGCGCCAGGACAGTCCGAGTTCGGGCCAGCCATGCATCAGGATGACGAGGGGGCCTTTGCCCGCGAGCGTCACGGACAGCTTTATGCCGTTGGCGGCGATGGACTGGGTCATGCGGCATGCGAGCATTTGGACCGGGTGAAGGCAAGGCAGGCGGTTCTTTTTTGAAAAAAAGAACCAAAAAACTTTTATTCCCTTCATTGTGCGGTGGGTGAGGGTCCGCGACAGCCAAAGAAAAGTTTTTTTGCTTCTTTTTTTTAAAAAAAAGAAGGCCTTCCTTTGCTGATGCCGCTCCACCTCATCAAGCTCGCCGTCGGCGCACACAGCCTCGACGACATCCGCGCCTACCAGGCCGCGTCGCGTCGCCCGTTGCGCCACTCCACACGCAACGTCCCGCGCCGCGCGGCGGAGATCCTCGACGGCGGGTCGATCTACTGGGTGGTCGACCGCATCGTCAGCGCCCGCCAACGCGTCACCGACATCGTGCAGGGCGACCGCGCCCAAGGCTCCAAAGGGTGCGACCTGATGCTTGACCCGCTGCTGGTTGCCGTGGGCGGCCGCTTCGTCAAACCGTTCCAAGGCTGGCGATACCTGTCGGCAGCGGACGCGCCGGACGACGCGCCGGCCTGGGACGGCGCACCAGAGCTGCCGGCGGAGTTGCGGCGCGAGTTGGCACGGTTGGGGCTTGTTTGAAGCGGCAAGAAGCAAGATCTTTTTTTTCGAGAAGAAGAAGCAAAAAGCGTTTACGCCGGCTGTCGCGGACGGCTGAAACAACACGTTTCAGCCTGCCACACCTACAGGAACAAAAGTTTTTTGCCTCTTTTTTTCAAAAAAGAACCGCTTGCTTCGCTTAACCCTGCTCATCCCAAACCCGAACGTACCTGATCGGCCAATCCCAGCCGTTCGGCACTCCGCCCTGATCCGTCATCCCCGACAAATCGTTGAACTTTGCGCCCACCTGCAGGCTGACGATCAGGTGTGCCGGCGCGCCGTCCTTGCTGTTCCACTCGTAATAGACCGACTTGTAGACCCGGCCATCGAGCGAAAATTTCAGCACGTTGTCGCGGCCCCAATCCAAACCGTAGGTGTGGAACCCTGCCGTCAAATCCTGCGAAGGTTTGTAATACCAACCGTCGCCGTAATCCGGCGCATGGTACACATCGTGCGGGTGGCCGAACGCGGCGTCGTTGTGGCCGGTGGGCGTCAGGCTGAGAAGGTAGTGCCCCGGCTTGGCGTTGTTGAAGCCGAACTGGTCAAAGATGTCGATCTCCGGCGGCCAGCCGAGCCCGCTGACCGACGGCTTGCCGCCGCGCACGGCCGGCGGGTCTTCCTCGCCGGGGTTCAGCCAGAACGCCGGCCACGCGTACGGCGCCAACGGCATCCGGCACTGCATCTCCACGTAGCTGCCCGGCCGGATCGGCAGGGCAAACCGAACCATCCCGCTTTCTATGTTGCCGTCGCTGCAATCGGACCGGTTGGACGTCTGCAGCCCGCAATGCGCCTTCAGAACCAGCGCATCCGCGGTGAAGGCGTGCAGCGAGCGCGGGTCGCCGGACGGATAGTCCCGATGACGCGCCCGATAATTGTCGTACAGCCCGTCCGTGCCGGGACCCGTGCCCGAAGCGTCGCCGTAGATGTAACGAAAGTAACCGATTCTGGCGAGCTGGTCCTTGTCGTGCACCGTCGCCCCTGTGCCGGTGCCAAAGGTGGCGTCCAGCCGGTTGGTGAACCGCCCCTGGGCACCCAGCGGCTGCACCTTGCTGCTGACCGGCGCGCTGCCGCCGGCAACCGTCGTCTCCGCAGCAGACGCGGCGGACAGCGAGACTAGCCCTCCCAGGACGAGCGCCAGAACGCTTGGTGCAACGTTACGCATGACTGTTCCTGATGACGTTTAGGGGCTGCTATGGCGCACGGTTGGCGGCGCCTCCGATCACAAGTCGGTGGGCGACCGCGTTGTCTGCCACCAGATAGCAAGCGGTTCTTCTTCAAAGAAAAGAACCAAAAACTTTTGTCTCCTCGGGCCCGTTTTTTGGAACACCGCGCTTCCTCACGCGCGTTCTCCGCGCTTTGCTGCTTGCCAGGCGGCTTCCATTTCTTCAAGCGACGCGTCGGCTGGGGTTCGGCCCGCCTCGGCCAGGCGCCATTCCACCGCGGAGAAGCGGCGCGCGAACTTGTCGTTCGCTGCGCGCAGGCACGCTTCGGGGTCCAGCTTCAGCTTGCGCGCCAGGTTGGCCACCACGAACAGCATGTCGCCCAGCTCGTCGGCCAGCCGCTCCGGGTCCGCAGCACCCAGTTCGGCGCGCAACTCCGCCACCTCCTCGTCCAGCTTTTCCAGAACCGCCGCCGCATCTGGCCAGTCGAAGCCCACACGTGCCGCCCGCTTGGTCAGCTTCTCCGCGCGGGTCAGGGCCGGCAAGCCAACCGGCACGCCGGCCAACGCGCCGTGCTCGTCGCGCGCCCGGCGCTCGACCGCCTTTTGCACCTCCCAGGCGTCGCTGTGCGACGCCGCCTCGCACGCGGCCGCGTCGCCGAAAACATGCGGGTGCCGGCGGACCATCTTGTCGGCAATGCTGCGCGCCACGTCGGTAAAGGCGAAGTGGCCGGCTTCCTCCGCCAGACGGGCGTGGTAGACGACCTGGAACAGCAGGTCGCCAAGCTCGTCGGGCAGCGCCTGCATGTCCTGCCGCGCGATGGCCTCGGCCACCTCGTAGGCCTCCTCGATCGTATACGGAGCGATGCTGGCGAAATCCTGCGCCTGGTCCCACGGGCAGCCGGTGACCGGGTCGCGCAGGCAGGCCATGATGTCGAGCAGGCGGGCGATCTGGTCCATTCGCAGCAAAGGCCCTCTTGTTTGAGTGTCCGGTTGAAAAGCCGCCCCGGCGATCATCTGACGCTCTCTTGTCATGCGGTAGCGTGCTACCCGCACGTCGCGCGAGGAGCGTGCTTCGCATGACGCTCCGGTACTCGCAAAACACCGATGTCCCACAGGCAAGGCAAGCGGTTCTTTTTCGAAAAAAGAACCAAAAAACTTTTGTTTTCTTGAGTAGGCGCTGAAGGAAACTCCGCGGCAGCCGAACCAAAAGTCTTTTGCTTCTTTTCTTCAGAAAAGAAGGCCTTGCTTTCCCTGCCCGACTGCGAAGGGTCAAAGACGTTCACCAAGGTGGTGTACACAAACGACCAAACCCTAGCGGTGAAAGCTTCCATGCAGGCCCGCTTTGCCGGACAATGGCCGTCACATGTCGGGTCGGAACACATGAAGAGATCAGCCTATGTCCTCATCGCGATCATGCTCTGCCACGTCTGTCCGGCGATGAGCGCGTCGCTCACCGAGCTGCAGGCTGAGCTCGCGTCCGGCCGCACCACCTCCGCGCAACTGGTCAAGTCCTACCTTGATCGGATCGACGCGATCGACCGCAACGGCCCCACCCTGCAGTCGGTGCTCGCCATCAACCCGCACGCGCTGGACGATGCCCGGGCGCTGGACGCCGAACGCAGCGCGCAGCACGTCCGCGGCCCGCTGCACGGCCTGCCGATCCTGCTGAAGGACAACATCGAATCGGCCGACGAGACGCCCACCACCGCCGGTTCGCTGGCGCTTGCGGCCAACCTCACCCACCGTGACGCGCCGCTCGTCGCTCGCCTGCGGGCCGCCGGCGCCATCGTCCTCGGCAAGACCAACCTCAGCGAGTGGGCCAACATGCGCGGCTCACGCTCGGTCAGCGGCTGGAGCGGGGTGGGCGGGCTCACGCGCAACCCGTGGTCGCCGGACCGCTCGCCCTGCGGTTCGAGCTCCGGCAGCGGTGCCGCCGTCGCCGCCGGCCTTGCCCCGATGGCGATCGGCACGGAGACCGACGGCTCGGTCACCTGCCCAGCCTCGGTCAACGGGATCGTCGGCCTTAAGCCCACCCTGGGCCTGGTCTCCCGCCACAACATCGTGCCGCTGGCGCACAGCCAGGACACCGCGGGACCCATGGCCGGCAGCGTGCGGGACGCCGCGTTGATCCTCAACGTGATCGCCGGCACCGACCCGGCCGACCCGGCCACCGCGGACGCCGACCGCCACCGTCAGGACTACACCGCCGGGCTCGATGCCGGCGCCCTGCGCGGCCGGCGCATCGGCGTGATGCGGTTCGAAGCCGGCTTCCACCCGGAAACCGACGCGGTGTTCGCCCACGCGCTCGACGTGCTGCGCCAAGCCGGCGCCACCCTGGTGGAGATCGACAAGATGCCGGGCGACCCCGGCGTGTCCGACGCCATCGGCGCCGCCGAGATGACGGTGCTGCTCACCGAGCTGAAAGCCGACCTGGCTACCTACCTGGCCACCACGCCGCCAGCCGTGCAGTCGCGCACGCTCGCCGACCTGATCGCCTTCAACCGCGCCCATGCGGACCGCGAGCTGGGCCTGTTCGGCCAGGAACTGTTCGAACGCGCGGAGGCGACCCGCGGCCTGGACGACCCTGCCTACAAGGCAGCGCGCGCCACGTCGCTGCGCCTGGCCGGCGCGGAGGGCATCGACCGCATGCTGGCCGACCAGAAACTGGACGCGCTGGTCGCCCCCACCGCGGGGCCGGCCTGGGTGGTGGACACCATCAACGGCGACCACTCGAGCGGGTCCACACCCACGTTGGCCGCGGTGGCCGGCTATCCGCACCTGTCTGTGCCGATGGGGCTGGTGGACGGGCTGCCGGTCGGCCTCTCGATCGTCGGGCCGGCCTGGGCGGACGCGCGCGTGCTCGCCTTTGGCTACGCGTTCGAGCAGGCGGCGGAGGTTCGTGCGCAGCCTGGGTTGACGGTGATTGTGCCTGCGGACGGGCTGGAAAGGCCGAACTTGAAGTAAAGCAAGGCCTTCTTTTTCGAGAAAAAAGAAGCAAAAAGCTTTTGTCACGGCTGTCGCGGACCTTTCCACACGACGCGCCCAAGGAACCAAAAGTTTTTTGCTTCTTTTTTTCAAAAAAGAAGGCCTTCCTTGCGCTGCAACTGGAACAATCATGACACGCGCCAGAACTGTCGTCGTGCCTGCACTGCTCGCCGTCGCCATCCCGGCACAGGCGCAGACCGCGAAGCTCACGCCCTCGGCGATCACGGCGTTCATCCAGGCCGACGAGGCGGCGTTCGACCGCAGCGACTGGGCCGCAGTGCAGGCAGACTATGCCGGCACTGCGCAGACCTTCGGCCTGTATTACGACCGCGCCGGTGAGCCGCACGTGCATGACGGGCCGTCCGCCACGGACAACAAGACGATGGCCGCGTTCATGACGGTGCGCCACAACGCCACCGCGTCGGTCCAGGTCGGCCGCATCGTCATCGCGCCAGACGGCCAGCGCGCGACAGTCGCCTTCCACCGTGTTGCCGACTACGAGCAGGCCGGCAAGCACGTGCACCGCGAGTTCGATCAGACAGCGATCGTCGCCTTGCAGGACGGCGCGGTGAAGTTTGCGCAGCTCGTCAGCCTAGAGCGGGCGCCCTGACGCAAAAGCAAGCGGTTCTTTTTGAGAAAAAGAACCAAAAAACTTTTGTTGCCCTAGGCGCGCCGGGTAGGAGAGTCCGCGACAGCCGCGATAAAAGCTTTTTGCTTCTTTTTCTCGAAAAAGAAGCGCTTGCTTCCTTACTTTAACGGCCCAAGCAAATCATCCAGCAGCCCAGGCGTCCCCGCCACGCGCGCCAGATGCGGATATTTGAGCCCATCAAAATACGGAATCTGCACGGTGCGAAAGTGCAGATCGTCCTGCACCAGCACGTCGATCGGCGTCTTCGTCGCCTGTGCCAGCTTGATCGCGTCCGACATGTCGTTGCCTTCGCCGTACGCCAACCCGTTCAGTGCGATGATCTTGCCGCCTTTCACCAGGCCTGCGCGGTAGGCCGGGCTGTCCCAGATCACGCCGCGGATGGTGTCGCCCTCGGCCAGGCTGACACCCAGCGAGTCGCTGTAATCATGGAACTTGCGCCTGCCCTCCTGGCTCTTCTCGAAGGCGCTCGGCGTGTCGGTGTAGACGAGCTTGTAGCCGCCGCGTGTGATGCCATCCAGCGGGGCATCAGCGCCGGTGCGGTCCAACCGCGTGCGCAGGAAGCCGGCCCAGTCGTACGGCGTCACCCCGTTCAGCGCCGCAACCACGTCCTCGAACGTGTAGGGTAGTGTCACGACGCTGCCGTCATCCACGCCGAAGAATGCGCGGGCAAAGTCGTTCATCGATTTCTGGCCGTGGGTACGCTCGCGGATCAGCGTGTCGGCGTCGAGCCAGATCAGCAGACCCTCGGTGTAGTAGTCTTCCGAACGTTCCCAGCTATGCCAGGATTGCGGCCGGCGCTGGCTGATGATCGGGTCGTTCGTGGTGTCCTGTAGCGGGCGCCACTGCCGGCCGACCGCCAGCTTCATGTCGTCGGCGTCGAGCGCGATCGCGTCCAGCGCCTCGGCGTGGCTCCACAGTCCCGCACGCGCCGCCAACACCTGGCCCCAGAACTGCGTCTGGCCCTCATAGACCCACAGCAGGCTGTCGCGCATCGGCACGTTGAAGTTCGGCGTCCACAAATCGGCCGGCCGGCGGAACTTGCCGTCCCACGAATGGGTGTATTCGTGCGAGAGCAGGTCGCGGTAGGCCGGCGTGTCGTCGTAGCTGGTGAAGTAGTCGCGGCCGACACCGTCCTCGCTGGACTGGTGGTGCTCGAGGCCTACGCCGCCCAGCTGGTCGCTCAGCGAGAACAGGAAGTCGTAGTGCTTGTAGTGCTGCGCGCCGAACAACTTAGTCGCCTGCTGCACCAGCGCGCGATGATGGGCGAGTTGCGCGTCGCTCACCTCAAGGTCCTGCGGCTCGTCGGCAAACAGGTCGAGGTGCACTGGCACCGCCGCACCAGGTGCGAGGTCCAGCCGCTTGGCGTAGCGCCCGGCATAGACCGGCGAGTCGACCAGCGTGTTGAACGTCGTCGGCTTGAACGACACGTGCCCGTCGGTGGCCTGCGCGGTCTCCAGCGCCGTGCCGTAATGCCACGATTTCGGCAGCGTCAGGCTGGGTGCGACGGTGATGCCGCGGCTGAACACGCCGGCGGGGTAAAGCGCCACCTCGTTCCACGCGAGGTCGAGCAGCTGCGGCGTCATCTCCACCCGGCCTTCCCGCGTCGTCGGCGGCGAGAGGTATTCGAACGTAGCCTGCACGCTGCTCACCCCCTGCGGCACGGTTACGTGGAAGGCGTGCACGTCCACCGTGTCGCGCACCCACGCCAGCACCCGCTCGCCGCTGTGCACCACGAGGCCGGACAGCGCCGAGATTGGGCCGCCCGGCCCGTGGTCGCCAGGCACCCATTGCGGGTACAGCAGCACCAGGTCGCCGGCCGCTTGTACCGGGATGGTCTCCTGCACGCTGATGACGTGGCGCGCGAAGTCGGTGGCGTCCACCGCCAACTCGATCGTGCCTGGCCAGACGGTGTCCTTTGGCGCCGGGATCGCCGGCGGGTAGGGCAGGGGTTGCGGCTGGGGCTGATCGGCAAAGGCCGGCGTGACGGCGAGCAGCAGGAACAGCGTGGCTTGCGTCTTCAACGGTTGGGGGCTCCGGCTCGATGATCGACGGGAAGGAGCCGGTAATAGCGGAGAAAGGCAAGAGCCTTGCCTGCAGAAAACAGGTGAGACGTGTCGGCGGGACTTTCGGTCTGGTGCCTGCCCTTGGTGGTGAAAGAGGAAAGCAAGCAGTTCTTTTTTGAAAAAAAGAACCAAAAAACTTTTGACTCCGCTGTCGC
>CAXUIR010000067.1:0-9629 GCA_964251005.1 uncultured Acetobacteraceae bacterium
GGCCTGCTTTTTTGAAAAAAAGCAGCAAAAAACTTTTATCACGGCTGTCGCGGACTCCCCCGCAGCGTGTACCCAAGGAACAAAAGTTTTTTGGTTTTTTTTTCAAAAAAGAACTGCTTGCTTTCTCTTGCACCCGGAGGACCCGTGCCCGACCCGGCCGCCGCCCTGCGCCGAGCGCAGGCCACCGCCTACGAGCAGGAGGATTTCGCCGCCTGCTTCGCCGCGGACGAGCGCCTGGCGGCCGTCGATCCGGCTTACGCCCGCTCCTACGTCCACCTCATGCAGAAGGTGTTGCACGTTCTGGCCCGGAGCGAGACGGAGCTGCGCTTCCTCCAGGTCGGCGGCATGGACGGCAAGCGGTTCGACCCAGTGTATGCGTTCGTGAAGCACTACCGCTGGTCCGGCGTCATCCTCGAACCGTTGCCCGACCTGTTCGCTGCCTTGACGGCCAACTACGCGGACGCGCCGCAGGTGACGCTGCTGAACGCGGCGCTGATGGCGGCCGACGGAACGCAGGAGAGGACCCGGGGGAGCCGCGACGCCGCCCGGGCGGGCGACGTGCCCGACTGGGCCGAGGGCCTGGGCTCGTTCCATCCTCAGCGCAACGCGCTGGGCGGCGTGGGGGTGGACGCGGACCTGCACGCCAGGCTGCTGCGGCACTCGGTGCACGAGGCGGTGCAGTGCCTGACGCTCCGCTCGGTGGCGGCGCGATGCGGGCTGACTCGGATAGACCTGCTGCAGGTGGATGCGGAGGGATGCGAGCTGGACGTGCTGCGGCAGGTCTTTGGTGACGGTTACGCGCCGCGCGTCGTGCAGCTTGAGCACTGGGCGTTGCCCGACGGCGAGCGCGATGCGGTCGACGGCCTGCTGCGCGACGCGGGCTACCGCGTGCAGGCGAGCGAGGCGGATCTGCTGGCGATCGAGGATGCCTGGTGGGCGCGGGTTGGTGAGCCCCTCGCCGGTTCGGCGGCCGACGGCGACTCAACCTCAACGTCGTGACTGCGAACGGTGAGCCGTAGCCGAGCGGCTGTCAGTGAGGAGGTGGGATCGGTGTGACGTTCGGCTACGTCTTGACTGGCGAAAGCTAGGCAAGCGGTTCTTTTTTGAAAAAAAGAACCAAAAAACTTTTGTTCCCTGGGTGCACGCTGCAGGAAACTCCGCGACAGCTGGGATAAAAGTTTTTGCTGCTTTTTTTCAAAAAAGCAGGCCTTGCTTTCCTTGTCGCGCGTTGGCTTTTCGGCCGGCCAGCAAGACTTGCGACCATGCAACACCGAAGAGACGCCTCGAGAAGCATGGTGGTAACCTGTGTCAGGAGAGCCCGGCAACCAGACGTTGCCGGCACGCCGTTCCGGGTGGTCCGCGGCGGCGGCCCATAAAAGCTTTTGCTATTTCTAAAACAGACGGCCGTTGCTGCGCATAAGGACACGACGATGACAGATCAGAACCCCATCACGCGCGCGCTCGTCTCGGTCATCATGCACAGCACCGAACCCATGGTCGTCACCGATCCGCACGCGCCGGACCACCCGATGATCGCGGTCAACCAGGCGTTCGAAACCGTCACCGGCTACAACGCGGCATACTCCGTCGGCCGCAATTGCCGTTTCCTGCAGGGCGCGGAGACCGATCCGGCAACGCCCAGGCGTATCGGCGCCGCCATCGCCGCCGAACGCGGTTGTGTCGAGTGGATCGTCAACTACCGGCGCGACGGCACGGTGTTCTGGAACCTGCTGTTCCTTTCGCCAGTGTTCTCCAGCGACGGGACGCTGCTGCACTATTTCGGCAACCAACGCGACATCACCAACGGCCAGCCGTCGAGCCTGCCGGACTACACGCTTGGCCGCGCCGACATGCCGGCGCAGGGAGAGATGGAGTTCCACGCGCTGCTGCTCGGCCTGCTAGACTCGCACGTGGACGGCGAGACGTCGGCGCGCGCGCTTGAAAGCCTGATCGACGCGGCACGGCAGCTGGACCGGGTGACGACGCGGCTGACACCGGCGGAGTGGGAGCCGCCGAGCAGAAAGTAAGCGGTTCGTATCTGAAAACTTCTGTCTCCGCTGTCGCCGACTCTCCTGAAGAGTCCGCGGCATCGGAAGCAAAAGTTTTTGGTTCTTTTTCTCAAAACAGAACCGCTTGCTTACTTCACCTCAACACCAACCACATCATGGACGTCCCGCGCCCCATGCTTGTCGCCCGGCACGATCAGCCGCAGCGTCGGCAGGTTGCCCGGCTTGTCGTCCTCCCGGTAGGCGACGACGACCTGCTTGCCTTCCAGCGTCGGGTCGATCTCGCCGATGGCGAACGCGGCTGCGTAGCCGTCCTGGCCGGTCACCGTGATGGTGTGGCGCATGGTGGTGCGCCGGCCCGGTTCGTCGCGCAGCCCGGCCTTGGTGACGATGTCCCACAGCAGCGCGCCGGTCCAGGTATGGTGGTCCTGGCCGTGCATCGTGGTGAAGGAGGCTTCCACGTGGCACGCCGGCATGGCGTGGAGCTGGTCCATGGTGAAGACCTGGGCGTGCGCGACCATGCCGTCCACCTTGAGTGGCGGCTGCGGACCGGCGGCATCTGCGGCCCAGGCAGACACTGCAAACGAGACCAGACAGGTAACGGCCAAGGTGCCCAGGCGAGCGTGTCTCGGCACGGCCCGTCCGGGTCTGGCGTGTATCGGCAGGGCGGGCACCTACTTGGCGATCATCACGTCGGAAGCCTTGATGACCGCCATGGCGCGGTCGCCCTCGGCCAGGCCGAGCTCGTCGACCGCCTCGTTGGTGATCGACGCCGTCACCGTTACGCCGGGAGCGATCTCGATGCGGACGTGCCCGGTGGTCTGGCCCTTCTGCACGCCGGTGATGCGGCCCTCGAATTGGTTGCGGGCGCTGATCTTCATGGCGTGCTCCGAGATTGACGGTGCTGGCGCAGGTAGGGGAGCAAGCGGTTCTTTTTCAAAAAAAGAACCAAAAAACTTTTGCTCTCGTTGCGTGCGCCATGATGAAACGCGTCGTTTCAGCCGTCCGCGACAGCGCGCGCAAAAGCTTTTTGCTTCTTTTTCTCGAAAAAAAAGCGCTTGCTTCCTTACAAAAACGCCGGCCGCTTAGCCTCGCAGATCGGCACCCCATTGCGCCCCAGCAACCCGCGCAACTCGCGGATCGCCGGAAACACTTCCTGGTTCCAGTCCGCGCCCTGTGCGTCGTGCGCCTTCTGCTCCTCCTCGACGATCCAGCGGTCCTCGGTGAAGATGCGTTCGGTGAACCACACCAGCACCGGCCAGGCTGCGTCCAGCAGGAAGCCGACCTTGGCGGGCCGCTGGATGGAGAGCAGGCCGAACGTGCGGTTGGTGCGCTGCGCGCGGTCCAGCGGCACGTAGACGATCCAGAGATCCATCACCGGCAGCTCGCCGTCGGTCCAGATCTTCAGGTTTTGGTAGGGGTACTCGGTCCTGATGGTCATCAGGTCCTTGTGGTTGTTGTCGCCGGTCTTACGGCGCTTGCCCAAGATGGCCGCCTCGCCCAGCGGTTGCTTTCCGCCGGTGCGGCCGAAGGTGTAGTCCACCTCCATCCAGGTTTCGCCGATGCGCATGCCGCGGTGGCGCGGGCGCATCTGGCCCATCTGCTTGCGGTGCAGGAACTGGTGGTTCATGTCCGTGAGGTTCTCGTGCATGAACGTGTAGTGGCAGGCGACCTCCTGGCCGAAGCGGCGGGTGCGGTAGCGCGGGTTCTCGCTGCTGCCCAGGGCGGGGAACGGCACGGTCTCGGCCAGTGCGGGGTCGCCGGGGAAGACGAAGATCAGCCCGGAGGCTTCCCGGCAGGGGTAGGCGCGCACGCCGTTGGGCAGCTTGTCCTTACCGAGGTAGGGCACGTCGATGCAGGCGCCAGTCTGGTCGTAGGTCCAACCGTGGTAGCAGCACCGCAGCGCGCAGCCGTCCACCACGCCGTCGTGCAGCGGCACCTGGCGGTGGGCGCAGCGGTCCTCCAGCGCGAAGACGGGGCCGGATGCGGGGCGGACGAGGACCACGGCCGCGCCGGCGAAGCGCACGCCAACGGCACGGCCGGGCTTGAGCTCGCGCGACCAGGCGAGCGGATACCAGTGGTCGGGATGGGCACCGACGCGACGCAGGTCGGGCGGCGGACACAAATCGATGGCGGGGGCGGCAATCTCGGCAGCGTGAGTGTCCATGGCCGATTAAGGAAGTAAGCTCGTACAGGTTGCAAGGCACAATACAGCCGCCGCACGCATAATCGTGCCTCCGAGCGCCTGTTTTCGACGCGGTTCCGCCGGTCGGCAGCAATGGCGCGCGGAACGCAGCGATTGACGGGATGGACCGGCAGTGTCGCGATCCCCTGGGTCGTCCACGAGGCGCCTTTCCGCTGGCCGCGTGTGGGGATGCGACGACACGGTCATTACCAGCGGCTCCGAACCTTGACCCGCGGACATCCGGCAAGGAAGGCAAGCCTGCTTTTTTGAAAAAAGCAGCAAAAAACTTTTGGTCCTGCTGTCGCGGAGGTTTCTGCAGCGCGCACTCAAGGTAACAAAAGTTTTCTTGCTCTTCCGCCTGCTCGGCCCGTTACCGGTCAAGCCCTGAGACGGTTGGTACGAGATCGCCTCAGGCTGACGGCGCCGGTTCCGGCGGCCGGCGTTTGCCGGGCATGGTGGGTGCGTGGTGCCCCGTACTGGATTCGAACCCGTGTAGCCAACGTGGTCGCCCGTCTTCACTCTTTCTCTTAGCTTTTGAGTGTGTTACCGGCGTTTCTGTTTTCGCCGGCTGACTGCAAACAGAGCGCTTTAGGACTCTTTTTGGTTCGGCATCGAAACTTCTTCCTGGCCGCTGGGTCGGATAGCTGACTGGGCGGTCATAATTTTCGCTTGCCCTTTCCGAGACGTTCGTTTACCGTACGATATGAATACCTCCCGCCTTCTCGCCTTCGACGGCCTTCGTGGTTTGCTCGCCCTGATCGTCGTCGCCAGCCACATCTTCCTGGACGACTTCGGCTCGTGGGCTCTCTTCTGGCCGGGCCGGGTCTCAGTGCTCCTGTTCTTCGCTATGTCCTCGCACGTCCTGACGCGCGCTTGGGACCGGCAGAGCTTCCCCGTCTTCCTCGCCCGGCGGCTGGTCCGACTGTGGCCGGTGTACGCCGTCTGTGTCATATTGAGCACACTGAGCGCCGGCGTCGCCGTTCAGCTGGGTTGGCTCGCTTTCCCCTTGATTGTACCCTTCGACCCGCCGGCTTGGTCGCTCGGAGTCGAGGTGCGCGTCATGCTCATTATGCCGCTGATCGTCTGGTCCGGACGCGGCTCCCTCCTCCGGACCCTCGGGCTTGTCGCCTATTGGTCGGCCCTGTCCGGCTTCGGCTCGATCACGAGTTACGGTGTGGCGTTCCTGCTCGGCGCGCGCCTGGCACGTTACGACGTCCGGTGCGCCTTCCTGGAGAGCGCGCCGTGCCAGTGGCTCGGGATGATCTCCTATAGCCTCTACCTGTCTCACAGCGCCGTAATCCGCATCCTCGGCCCGTGGGGCTGTCCGCTCGTCCTGCCGATGTCTCTCGCCGTCGCCTACGCGATTTGGTGGGCCGTCGAGCGGCCGAGCATCACCCTATCCCGCATGGTCGCCCGGCCCCGCCGGGCGGCCGGGACCGTGCCGGCGTGAGCACCCAGACACGCGTCGAGCTGGACAGGCGGATCGTCGAAGCGGAGGCCGAGGCCGACCGCGCGGCGCGGCGGAGTGCAAACACGAGTGAAAACATGACAACGGTCGTTCCGGGTGGTGAGCAGAAAACCGTGTGATTTCACCGTGGTGCCCCGTACGGGATTCGAACCCGTGTAGCCAACGTGAAAGGCTGGTGTCCTAGGCCTCTAGACGAACGGGACGCGCGGACAGGCTGGGTAGCGAAGCGGCCCTGGCAGGTCAAGGTTGCGGGGTCTGCTCGCTGCTCACCTGTTTTGCCGACCGGCGGTGACTCGTATCGGCCGCAGTTCGAAGCGTCGGCGGACGCAGGCCGTTGATCGGCGGCCAGACAGAAAGCCCTGCCTTTTTTGAAAACACTTTTGGTCCTGCTGTCGCCGACTCTTCCCCAGCGCCTACCCCAGGGAACAAAAGTTTTTTGGTTCTTTTTTTCAAAAAAGAACTGCTCGTCCTCCTTGTCACGCTCAACCTCCACCGCTGACCGCGGCGTTCACACCTCCTCGCCCTCCTCCTCCACCTCGCGCCCGAGCTCCAGCAGCACCTCGGCATGCTCCGGCTGCAGCGTCTCCATGCCGCGCAGCTTCTTGACCACCACGCGGGTGCGCCGCCGTGCGTCCTCGATCGTGCGCGTCATCGTGCCGGCCGTCTTCGACAGCCGCTCCATCGTGGAATCCATCGTCAGCATCTCGCGTTTTGTCGCCCCCAGCAGCTCGGCGATCTGGCCGGTCTTCTGTTCCAGCGCCAGCGTCACGTAGCCCAACTGCACCGTGCGCAGCAGCGCCGGCAGCCGGCTCGGCCCCATCACCATCACCCGCAGCCGCTGGCCCAGCTCGTCGATCAGCCCAGGCACGCGCGCGGCCTCCGCGTAGAGCCCGTCCGTCGGGAGGTACATCACCGCGAACTCCACGGTGGTCGGCGGCACGATGTATTTCTCGCTGATCTTGCGCGCCTCCAGACGCAGCCGCACCTCCAGCGCGCGGCGCGAAATGCGCTCGGCCTCCGCGTCGGCCGCTTCGGTGGCGTCCAGCAGCCGCTCGTAGTCGCTGGTGGGAAACTTCGCGTCGATCGCCAGCAGCGGGCGCGCCTCGCCGCGCACCGGCATCATCACCGCGAACTCCACCACCTCGGCGCTGCCCTCGCGCAGCCGCGCGTTGGCCACCACCGTGCCCTCCGGCAGCAAATCGTCGAGCAGCGCCTTCAGCTGCGTCTCGCCCCAGCCGCCGCGGCTCTTCACGTTGGAGAACACCCGCTTGAGGTCGCCGATCTGTGCGGTGACACTGGCCACGTCGGCCATTGCCTTTTGCACCGCGGTGAACTGGTCGATCACCCGGCCGAAGCTGGTCTCCATCTGGCGTTCCACCGCCTGGGTCAGCTGCTCGTTCACGCTGCGCTGGATGTCGGCCAGGCGCCGCGCCGTGGTATCGGCCATCTCGCGCAGCTTGGCCTCCAGCTGCACGCGGTTCTCGCCGTGGTCGCGCGCCAACCGCGTCGTCAGCTCGCCGGTCCGCTGCTCCAGCGTCGCGTGCAGGCGCTCGAGCTGCGCGGCCCCTGCCCGCTCGGTGCCGGTCAGCGCCATGCGGGTGCGCTCGGCTTCGGAGCGCTGGCTCGCCAGCGACTGCTCGGCCAGCAGGCGCAGCACTTGCGAATCGTTCTGCCGGGCCGCCACGCTAAGCAAGCGCACCAACAGCGCGACCAAGAGGAGCGCCGGCAGCCACAGGCTCAGCGCGGGGTGAGCGGCCAGGTAGGACCAAGCCTCGTCGGTGACCATGCGTGGACCTGTTCACGGTTTGGACCAGAACATTGGCACATGCGGCCGAGTCGCAAGCAAGCAAGGCAAGCGCCTCTTTTTCGAGAGAAAGAAGCAAAAGTTTTTTGGTTCTTTTTTTCAAAAAAGAACTGCTTTCTTGCTTGCCGCACACCCACTACCCGCCGAGAGGCGTTAGCCCTGCGCCAACTTACCGGAGCGTTGCACCATGTCGGCCAAGAAGCTGCCCACCCTGATGCTGGGCGCCCTCGGCGTGGTGTTCGGCGACATCGGCACCAGCCCGCTCTACGCCGTCCAGCAGGTGTTCCACGACACACCGGATTTCGCCCACTACCCGCAGAACATCCTGGGCATTCTCTCGCTGATCCTGTGGTCGCTGGTGCTGGCGGTCTGCGGCAAGTACACGATCTTCGTGCTGCGCGCGGACCACGACGGTGAGGGCGGCACGCTGGCCATGCTTGGCCTGATCCAGCAGAACACCCCGCCCAGCCCGTTCGCCGGCCCGGGCGCGCTGACGCTGCTAGTGCTGTTCGGCTCCGCCCTGCTCTACGGCGACGGTATGATCACGCCGTCCATCTCGGTGCTCTCCGCGGTGGAAGGCCTCAACGTCGCCACCGACGCGCTGAAGCCCTACGTGCTGCCGATCGCCGCCGGCATCTTGCTGGTGCTGTTCCTGGTGCAATACCGCGGCACCGGCGCGGTGGGCCGGCTGTTCGGCCCGGTGATGCTGCTGTGGTTCGTCACCATCGCTGCGGCTGGCGTCGCCAGCATCCTGGCGCATCCCGGCGTGCTGGCGTGCCTGAACCCGGTGCACGCGGTGAGCTTCCTGTTCGGCCACGGCTGGCTCGGCTACGCGACGCTGGGCAGCGTGGTGCTGGCGTTCTCCGGCGTGGAAGCTTTGTTCGCCGACCTCGGCCATTTCGGCCGGCCGCCGATCATCCTGGCCTGGTACTTCGTCGTGCTGCCGGGGCTGCTGCTGAACTACCTGGGCCAGGGCGCGCTGCTGCTGCGCGACCCGGGCGCCGCGGCGCAACCCTTCTTTGGCCTGGTGCCGCATTGGGGCGTCATCCCGATGGTGGTGCTGTCCACCGCGGCCACCGTCATCGCCAGCCAGGCACTTATCTCCGGCGCGTTCTCGCTCACCCGCCAGGCGGTCAACCTCGGCCTGGCACCGCGCTACGTGGTGCGCCACACCTCGGCCGAGGAGAGCGGCCAGGTCTACATGCCGCTGGTCAACGCGTTCCTGATGATCGGCTGCCTCGCCATCGTGTTCGGCTTCCGCTCGTCCAGCGCGCTGGGCAACGCCTACGGCTTGGCGGTGATCGGCACCATGACGATCACCTCGATCGTGTTCTTCGTCGTCACCCGCCGCGTGTGGCACTGGCCGCTCATCTACTCGGTGCCGCTGCTGGTGGTCTTTCTGACCTTCGACCTGGCGTTCCTCGGCGCCAACTTGGCGAAGATACTGGAAGGCGCCTGGGTGCCGCTAGCCATCGGCGCTTTCGTCTTCGCGTTGCTGACCATCTGGACGGTGGGCCGCGCCCGCTACCGCCGCGCGCTGGCCGGGTGGTCGATGCGCACGACCGACTTCGAGCGCGACATGGCGACATGGGACAGGCGCAACGGCGGCAGCGCAGTGTTCCTCACCTCGCACCTGGACTGGGTGCCTCTGGTGGGCAAGCACCGCTGGCTGCGGGAAAACTGCCGCTACGACAACGTGCTGCTGCTGCGCGTGGACCTGGCCCGCACGCCCTACGTGGACGAGGCGGAAAGGGTCAGCGTGAAGCAGGTGTGCAACGGCTTCTACACCGGGCAGGCAAGTTTCGGGTTTATGGAAAACCCCAGTGTGGGCCAGGTTCTGCCGAAAGCTCTGCCGTTCGATTGGGAAACTGCGGTGTTTATGCTGCCGCGGCCGACGGCGGCAATCGCGGGGCCGTTCGGGCGGCGGCTGATGCAGCGATTGTATCTGTTCCTCAGCCGCACGGGGCAGAGCCCGATCGAGTGGTTCAAGATACCGGCGCACCAGGCGGTGTCCGTGGGGGTCGAGTTGGAGACTTAGCTCGCACGGGCTGCGAGAGAAGAAAGCAAGCGGTTCTTTTTTGAAAAAAGAACCAAAAAACTTTTGACTCCGCTCGCGCGCTCTCCGGATGAGTCCGCGACAGCGGAGACAAAAGTTTTTTGCTTCTT
>CAXUIR010000068.1:0-9575 GCA_964251005.1 uncultured Acetobacteraceae bacterium
GCCCCAGACCCCACCAAGGGCCAGTCGGCCTTTGGAAACCATTTCCTAGGATAGTCCTGAGAAACGGGGTCTGGGGCCGACTGGCCCCAGCGGGGTCAAGGGGCAGAGCCCCTTGCCTTGCCTATGTCGTCCGCCAGCCTGATCGCCGCAATAAGACTCGCGGGATCAGCAAGATTTCTCCCCGCGATGTCGAACGCCGTCCCATGATCCGGCGACGTCCGCACGATCGGCAGCCCCAGCGTCACGTTCACCCCGCCGGCCATGTCCAGCGTCTTCAGCGGGATCAGCGCCTGGTCGTGGTACATGCAGACCGCCGCGTCGTAGCGGGCGCGCGCCGCCTCCGTGAACATCGTGTCGGGCGGGTAGGGGCCGGTGACGTCTATCCCGTCGGCCCGCAGCCGGTCGATGGCCGGCTGTATGATCGTGGCCTCCTCGCTTCCCATGCGGCCCTGCTCGCCCGCGTGCGGGTTCAGCCCGGCGATGCCCAGACGAGGTGACGCGATACCAAAATCGGTGATGAGTGCCGCGTGCGTTGTGCGCGCGGCGGCCACGATCACGTCCGTTGTGAGCAGGTCCACCGCCGCGCGCAACGAGACGTGGATGGTGACCGGCACCACGCGCAGCATCGGCGAGGCGAGCATCATTACCTCGCGCCCCGGCACGCCGGTCAGCGCCGCCAGGAACTCGGTGTGGCCGGGATGCGGAAAGCCGGCGGCCATCAGCACGGATTTGGCGATGGGGTTGGTGACGACACCGCGCGCGGCGCCGGATTGGGCGAGGCGGACGGCAGCCTCGATGCTGGCGATGGTGGCCCGCGCGTTGGCCGGGTCCGGTTGGCCAGGCGTGGCGGGACGGGCGAGGGGGACAGGGATCAGAGGAACCGCTTCGGCGAACCGCGCTTCGGCCGGCGTGGTAATGCAATGCACCGGGGCGTAGGGGGCGAGCCAGTCCGGGTCGGCTAGGATGACAAAGGCGGGGCCGGTGTGGCGCAGGGCGCGCCAGGCTCCGGCGGTGATTTCGGCGCCGATGCCGGCGGGGTCGCCCATCGTTAGGATCAGCAAGCAAGCAGTTCTTTTTTGAAAGAAAGAACCAGAAAACTTTTGTTCCCTGGGGTACGCGTTGCGGGAGAGTCCGCGACAGCCGTACCAAACGCTTTTTGCTTCTTCTCGAAAAAGAAGCGCTGGCTTCCTTTCATATGTGCAGCGCGCGTCCGTCCACCGCGAGCGCCGCCTCCTTCACCGCCTCGCTGAGCGACGGATGCGCGTGGCAGGTGCGCGCCACGTCTTCCGCCGACGCACCGAACTCCATGGCGGTGGCGATCTCGGCGATCAGCGTGCCGGCGTCAGGCCCGATGATGTGTGCGCCGAGGATGCGGTCGGTGGTCTTGTCGGCGAGTATCTTCACGAAGCCGTCGGTGGCACCCATTGCACGTGCGCGGCCGTTGGCGGTGAACGGGAACTTGCCAACGTTGTAGGTTATGCGGTCCTTCTTCAGCATCTCCTCGGTGGCGCCGATGCTGGCGACTTCCGGCCAGGTGTAGACCACGCCGGGGATGACGGCGTAGTTCACGTGTCCCGCCTGGCCGGCGATCAGTTCGGCGACGGCAACACCTTCTTCCTCAGCCTTGTGGGCGAGCATGGGGCCGCTGATGACGTCGCCGATGGCGTAGATGCCGTCGACGTTGGTGCGGTAATGCGGATCGATCTTGACGAAGCCGCGCTCGTCCAGCGCCACGCCTGCTTCGGCCAGGCCGAGCTGGGCGGTGTAGGGGCGGCGGCCGATAGCGACGAGGACGATGTCGGCGTGCAGAGTTTCCGCAGTACCGCCCTTGGCGGGTTCCATGGTGAGGTCCACGCCGTCTGCATTTGCAGTGGCGCCGGTGACCTTGGTGCCGAGCTTGAAGGTCAGGCCTTGCTTGGCGAGCACGCGCTCGAACGTCTTGCCGATCTCGCCGTCCATGCCTGGAACGAGGCGGTCGAGGTACTCCACCACGGTGACGTGTGCGCCGAGACGGTGCCACACGGAGCCGAGCTCGAGGCCGATGTAGCCGCCGCCGATGACGACCAGGTGCTTCGGCACGGCGCCGAGTTCGAGCGCGCCGGTGGAGGTGACGATGCGTCGCTCGTCGACGCTGACGCCGGGCAGCGGGATGCTTTCGCTACCGGTGGCGACGACGATGTGGCGGGCGGCGTAGGCTTGGCCGTTCACGCTGACGCTGCCCGGTGCCGCAACGCGGGCTTGCCCTTTCAGCCAGGTGACCTTGTTCTTCTTGAAGAGGAACTCGACACCTTTGACGTTGGCGCTGACCACTTCGCCTTTGCGGGCCTGCATGCGTGCGAGGTCGAGCGTGACACCGCTAACGTTGATGCCGTGCTCCTTGAAGGAGCCCTGGACCTCGTGGAAGTTTTCCGAGGATTGCAGCAACGCCTTGGACGGGATGCAGCCGATGTTGAGGCAGGTCCCGCCGAGGGTTTCGCGCATTTCCACGCAGGCAGTGCGCAGGCCCAGCTGTGCCGCGCGGATGGCTGCGACGTAGCCGCCCGGGCCGCCGCCGATGACGATGACGTCGTAGGTGTCGGCGGCTTGGGAGGGCTGTGTGGGCGCGGAAGCTGCAGCTTGCGAAGGCGCTGCTTGCACAGGCGCGGGCGGAGCTTCTGGCGGCGGGCTGGGCGCGGCGGATGGTTGCGGCGCGTGCGTGGCTGCCGCCGCTTCGATGGTGCCGAGCACGTCGCCAACGGACACTTCGGCGCCCTCTGCGGCCTGATGCGCACCAAGCGCCCCGGCGGCAGGTGCGTTGACTTCCACGGTGACCTTGTCGGTCTCGAGTTCGACGATTGGTTCGTCAGCCTGCACGATGGCGCCAGGTTGCTTGATCCAACGTGCGACGGTCGCAGTCGAAACGCTTTCGCCGAGAGTGGGAACAGTGATCTTCACGGGTTTTCTAGCCTCAATACAAAGTCGTCAGCGCGTGTTCAGCGTGTAAGTGATACCGACAGGCCTGGAGTTTGACCGCTGCGAAGCAAGCAAGGCCTTCTTTTTTGCAAAAAAGAAGCAAAAAACTTTGTCTCCGCTGTCGCGGACTCATCCGGAGAGCGCGCGACAGCGGAGTCAAAAGTTTTTTGGTCCTTTTTTTCAAAAAAGGACTGCTTGCTTCCTGTGAGTCAGCGTCAAGGCCGGCTGGTATTACGGAGGTGTTTCCTTGAAACGCACGACCTGCTGGTCCGCGATGGCGTCCTCGCCGGTCTCAGCCTGGCCTGCAAACGTCTGGTAAGCCGTTCCCGCGTAAGATGGAGACACCGGGGCGTCCGGCCGAACCGACACGCCAAAAACCTGCATCTCGGGAGTCTTCGGCGCAGCGGCTTCGATCTGCGCGAGCGAAGGCGGTGGACCGACCGGCACTTTCTCGAGCGGCAGGTTCGGGTCCGGACCTTGTTGGTTAGATTGGGCGAGTGCCGCGCCGGACGCCGACAGCAAAACGCCGAACGTTAACCAGGTCGACAGTCGTGTGCGCATTGATCGTGTCCTGTTTGTTGCGGTAACGAAAGTAAGAAAGGCCTTCTTTTCTGAAGAAAAGAAGCAAAAGACTTTTTGTCTGGCTGTCGCGGAGGTTCCTGCAACACGCGCCCAAGGAGACAAAGTTATCCGGTTCTTTCTTCGAAAAAGAACCGCTTGCCTTCTACGTCACACAGACCCTCGTCACTAAGCGCGTGCCACGCCGCGAGTTCCGGCAGCCGTCACCGGGTCGCCCGCTGCACCGCGGCGGCGTTGCCGCGCAGCACGTCAAACCTGGTGTCCTCGCCGTCACGCTCGAAGCGTATGTCGAAGCTCTCCGCGCCCACCCGCAAGCCCAGCAGGGTCACGTCCGGCAGCCATTTGGGAAGTGCCGGATCGACCGTCAGCCGGCCGTCCTTGCCGGACGGCTGTAGCCCGAGGATCGCGCGCAGCGTCATGAACACCGAGCCGGCCGCCCAGGCCTGCGGCACGTTGGCGCCCACGTACTGCACCGGGAAGCCGGCCGGCGCGCGCGTCAGCCCGGCATACAGCTCGGGCATCTGGTTGAGCAGGAAGTGGCTCGCCGCCTCGTTGACGTCGCGCGCCAGCCTGCCCGCCTCCATCACGAACCCGTACCGGCGGAAGCCCATGGCGATGATGCCGTTGTCATGCGGCCAGACGCTGCCGCACTGGTAGGAATACGGGTTGAAGCAGCGGTGGTCGGACGACAGCGTGCGGATGCCCCAGCCGCTCCACATGTCTGGCGCCATCAGCCGCGCCACCACCCGGCCGGCGCGCTCGGCGGGCACGATGCCGGACCACAGGCAATGCCCCATGTTGGAGGCAACGCTGAACACGGCTTTCTTCTCGCCGTCGAGGCAGTAGGCGTAGATGCCGCGCTCCTCGCTCCAGAACGCCTCGTTGAAGCGCCGGTGCAGCACGCGCGCTTTTTCGCGCAGCGCCTCGGCGCGGTCCGCGTGGCCGAGCTCGTCGTAGACCTCCGCCATGCGCACCCAGGCGTCGTAGACGTAGCCTTGCAGCTCGCACAGCGCCTTGGGTCCGCGCACCAGGGTGCCGTCCTCGTAGGGCACCGCCTCGCCGGAATCCTTCCAGCCCTGGTTCTCGTAGCCCTGGCTGGACCGCGTCTGGTATTCCTGAAAGCCGTCGCCGTCGCGGTCGCCGTGCTCGTCGATCCAGTTCAGGCAGCGCTCGGCGACCGGCAGCACGCGCTCGAGCAGCCCGCGGTCGCCGGTCCAGATCCAGGCTTCGTGCAGGGTGATCAGGAACAGCGGGGTGGCGTCCGCGGTGCCGTAGTACGGCGTGTGCGGGATCAGCTTGAAGTGCGCCAGCTCGCCAAAGCGCATCTCGTGCAAAATTTTGCCCGGTTCGGCGTCGCGGTAGTCGTCGCGCTCGGTGGCCTGCAACGCGCCCAGCACGTCCAGCGTGGTGCTGGCGAACTCCGGGTAAATCAGCACCGCCTGCAGCGAGGCGATCAGGCTGTCGCGGCCGAACAGCGCGGTGAACCAGGGCAGGCCGGCCGCCGGCACGAAGCTCATGCCGCCGTCACCGTCCTGGGGCAGGCGCAGTGCGGCCATGTCGTCCACCGCCTGGGTGAAGGTGCGGTAGACCTCCTCGTTGGAGGTGCGGATGTTCAGCACGTCGCGTTTCCAGTGGTCCACGTCCTGGGCGGCGGCGTCGGCCGGGTCGGTATCGTGGGCGCAGCGATTCGGTGCGGCGAGCACCGTGTCGCCGTCCATCAGGTCGTAGAGCAGGCAGCAATGCCAGGTCTGTCCGGGCTCGAGCGAGACCACGAAGCTCAGCCGCCCGTTGGCGTAGCACATCTTGCCGTCGAGCTTGGCGGAGACCTTGAGTGCGCGGTGGAAATCCTGGTTGTGGTAGGCCGTCTCCAGCGATTGCGCGTCGGGCAGCCAGGTCGTCGACACGCTGCCGCGGCGGATGGCCCGGCCGGCCTTGACCTCGAACACGTCGGCGAAGTCGCAGCGGATGCCGACCTCCAGGTTGAACCGCACGGGCGTGCGGCCGTGGTTGGTGATGTCGAAATCCTCGTGCATGCCGCCCTGAACGGCACGGCTGAGCACCAAAGCGAGCGTGCGCGCTTCCACCGGCCCGTCCGCGGTGTCCAGCGCCTTGTTGGTCAGGTAGAGGCGGGAGACGTCGTAGCTGGTGGCGCCGCCGCTCAGCAGGTCCCAGGTCTCGCCGTCGGCGTAGATGGACCAGCTGCCGATGATGCGGGTGTCGTTGAAGTAGAGGCCGCGCTCGCCCGGGTAGGCGATGGTGCCGTCCGGCTCGCAGACCAGCACGGTGCGGCCGTGATGGATGGCGACCTGCGCTGGGCCGACCTGGACTTTGAACGACATGGGATGGCCCCTCGTGGAGATGCTTCTGCTGAGGAGAAGGCCTGCTCAACGCGGGAGCGAACGCCCCGGACGGCCGGACGGTTCAGGGCGCCCGGTGCCATTCATACCAGCGGGCCCTGGACCCTGACCCTTCGAAATCCGGCAAGGGAGGCAAGGCCTTCTTTTCTGAAAAAAAGAAGCAAAAGACTTTTGGTCCGGCTGTCGCGGAGGTTTCTGCAACGCGCGCGCAAGGCGGCAAAAGTTTTTTGCTTCTTTTTTTCAAAAAAGAAGGCCTTGCCTTAATACCCCCCGGTGACCGTAACCGAAGACGAATCCGACATCCGCCTGGACCGCTGGTTCCGGCGCCACTTCCCCGTGCTGACCCAGGGGGTGATCCAGAAGCTGTGCCGCACCGGCCAGATCCGCGTTGATGGCAAGCGTGCCGAGGCCGCTACCCGCCTGCGGCCCGGCCAGGTGATCCGCGTGCCGCCGCTGCCGAGCTCGCCCGCGCCCCCGCCCAGCGTTCCGCTCGACCCGGACACGGTGCGCGAGCTGGAGGGCATGGTCGTCTACATGGACGACGCGCTGATCGTGCTGAACAAGCCGCACGGCCTGCCCGTGCAGGGCGGCCCCGGCATCATCCGCCACCTCGACGGCATGATGGACGGCTTCCGGCAGGGCGCGGCCGACAAGCCCCGGCTGGTCCATCGCCTCGACATGGATACGTCCGGGCTGCTGCTGCTGGCGCGCACCCCCGGCGTTGCCGCCAAGCTGGCGGCCGCCTTCCGCAGCCGCCACGTGCGTAAGACCTACTGGGCGGTGGTCGCCGGCCGCCCCACGCCGCAGGAGGGCACGCTCGACCTGCCGCTGGTGAAGTTCGGCGGCCTGCGCGGCGGCGAGCGCGTCGCCGTGGCCGAGCGTGACGAGGAGGGCTCAACGCACGCGCTCACCGAATACCGCACGCTGGACGCCGCCGGCCGCAAAGTCGCCTGGCTGGAGCTCTGCCCGCTGACCGGCCGCACCCACCAGTTGCGCGTGCACTGCGTGGCGCTGGGCGCGCCGATCGTCGGCGACCGCATGTACGGCGGCGAGACGGCGCACATGGAGGGGCTGGCGGACAAGCTGCATTTGCACGCGCGCGCGCTGTCGCTGCCGCATCCGTACGGCGGCACGCTGGAGCTGGAAGCCGACATACCGGCGCACATGCGCGAGACGTTTCGGGCGATGGGGTTTGCGGCGCCGGCAAGCAAGCAAGCAGTTCTTTTTTGAAAAAAAGAACCAAAAAACTTTTGTCTCCTTGATCGCGCGCTGCAGAACCCTCGCGACAGCAGGGATAAAAGTCTTTTGCTTCTTTTCTTCAGAAAAGAAGGCCTTGCTTTCTTCGCCTGGCTCCAGCGCGACTCTAGGCACCGACTGATCGCGTGGCTACGCTGGGCACATGCCGGATTACGCCTACGAGTCGCAGCATGCAGGCCGCGTGGCCGGGGTGGACGAGGTCGGCCGCGGGCCGCTCGCAGGGCCCGTTCTGGCTGCAGCCGTGGTGTTCACGCGGGGCGTGCCCGACGGCCTGGCCATCCTGCTCGACGATTCCAAGAAGCTGACGGCCGAGCAGCGCGAGGTTGCCTACGCGGCGCTGCTGGCGTGCGGCACGGCGGAGATCGCCATCGGCGCGGCGTCGGTCGCCGAGATCGCACGGCTGAACATCCTGCACGCGGCGATGCTGGCGATGGCGCGTGCCGTGTTGCGGCTGCCGAGGCCGCCGGACCTGGCCCTGGTGGACGGCAATCGCAAACCAAACCTGACCTGCGCCGTCCGTTGCGTCATCGGGGGCGACGCGCTGTGCCTGTCGATCGCGGCCGCGTCGATCGTGGCGAAGGTGGTGCGCGACCGGGCGATGTCCCGCCTGGCCATGCGCTTCCCGGCCTACGGGTGGGAGAGCAACGCCGGTTACGCAACGGTGGGTCACCGGCGGGCGCTGCGCGACCATGGTGCCACGCGGCACCATCGGGAGGCGTTCGGGACGGTGCGGCTGTTGCAGACGGAGTTGCTTGGGGTGGACTGAGCACGGCAGCAAGCAGTTCTTTTTTGAAAAGAATAACCAAAAAGTTATGTTCCCGTGGGCGCGCGTTGCAGAACCATCGCGTCAGCAGGAATAAAAGTCTTTTGCTTCTTTTCTTCAGAAAAGAAGGCCTTGCTTGCTTTTACCCCACGCGCCGCAGCTTGGAATGCCGATATCCATAAGCCGCGTAGATAACGCCGCCGATCACCAGCCACACCGCCAGCCGCACCCACGTATCGCCTGACAACGAGTACATCAGCGCGATGCAGGCCAGCACCGCCGCAATCGGCGTGAACGGCATCAGCGGCGTGCGAAACGCCCGCGGTGCGTCCGGCATTGTCCGCCGCAGGATCAGCACGCCGGCGGAGACCACCGCGAACGCCAGCAGCGTGCCGATGGAGACCAGATCGCCCAGCAGATCCAGCGGGAACAGACCGGCGAACAGCGCGGCGCCAACGCCGGTGACGATGCTGCCAACATGCGGCGTGTTGAAGCGTGGGTGAATACGCGCGAATGCGGCCGGCAACAGCCCGTCGCGTCCCATGGCGTAGAAGATTCGCACCTGTCCCAGCAGCGTCACCAGCAGCACCGAGACCAGGCCGAAGATCGCCACCACGCTGACGCACCACCGCGCCCAGGCGAGCCTCGGCCCTTGCGCGCGCATGGCTTCGGCGATCGGGTCGGCCACGTTCAGCGTGTGGTAGTTGGCCACGCCCGTCATCACCAGTGCGACGCCCACGTAAAGCGTGACGCAGATGGCCAGCGACAGCATCAGCGCCAGCGGGATGGTGCGCTGCGGGTTGCGCGTTTCCTGTCCCAGCGTGGAGATCGAGTCGAAGCCGACATAGGCGAAGAACAGGATGCCGGCCGCGCGCATCACGCCGGAGATGCCGAAGCTGCCGGTGGCACCGGTGTTCGGCGGGATGAACGGCGCCCAGTTGTGCAGCTGGATGAACGGCGCGGCGCCGGCGATGACCGCCAGGATGGCGATCACCTTCAGCGCCACAACAACGTCGTTCACTCGCGCGGACAGTTTGGTGCCGCGCAGGATCAGCCAGGCGGTGAACAGGGTGACCAGCACGGCGGGCAGGTCCAGCACCTTGCCGCTGCGCACCACGTGGCCGTCCACCACGGCGAGCGGAGCGCCGGTGATGGCGTCCGGCAGGTGGATGCCGAACTGGCCCAGTGTCTGTGTTGCGTAGCCGGACCAGCCGATGGCGACCAGGCTGCCGCTCATCAGGTATTCCAGCAACAGGCACCAGCCGATCAGCCAGGCGACACCCTCGCCCATGGTGGCGTAGGCGTAGGAGTACGCGCTGCCGGCGACGGGGACGAGGCTCGCAAACTCCGCGTAGCAGAGGGCGGCGAGCAGGCAGGCTATGCTGGCGAGCACGAAGGACAGCGCCACGGCGGGGCCGGCGTGCAGGGCGGCTTCCGGGCCAGTCTGCACGAAGAGGGAGACACCGACGGCGGAGCCGACGCCGAAGCCGATGAGGTTGCGCAGGCCTAGGGTGCGTTGGAGGTGGCCGTGGCCGTCTTCGGACTCGGTGTCGGCTAGCATGGAGGAGACTGGTTTGAGGGCGAAAAGGCCAGGGGCTCTGGCCCCATTGGTTGAAGGGGGGGGCCCCGCTGGGGGCCGGGGGCCCCCGCCCCCGTGCGCGGGGGGG
>CAXUIR010000069.1:0-2983 GCA_964251005.1 uncultured Acetobacteraceae bacterium
CGAGTACCCAAGAGACAAAAGTTTTTTGGTTCTTTTTTTCAAAAAAGAACTGCTTTCTTTGAGGAGTTTCAGCCATGGACACGGTCGCCAATCCCTCGGGACAGACCCAGGCAAATCCGGTCAAGAAGCTGCTGGAACAAGGCCAATCCCCTTGGTTGGACTTCGTCCGTCGCAGCTTCATCCTCGACGGCAGCCTGCAGAAGCTGGTCGAGACGGACGGGCTCGGCGGCGTCACCTCCAATCCCTCGATCTTCGAAAAGGCGATGGGCTCCGGCACCGATTACGACGAGCAGTTCAAGCAGCTCGCAGCCGGCGGCGAGCACGACGCGCAGGACATCTACGAGACGATGGCGGTAGCCGACATCCAGCACGTGGCAGACGTCCTGCGGCCGGTCTTCGAGCGTACCCAGGGGCTGGACGGATACGTCAGCCTCGAAGTTTCTCCTTACCTGGCCTTGCGGGAACAGGACACGGTAACGGAAGCGCGCCGCCTGCACAAATGGGTGGACCGCCCGAACCTGATGGTGAAGGTGCCCGGCACGCCGGAATGCGTGCCTGCCATCCGCACGCTCATTTCCGAAGGCATCAACATCAACGTCACGCTGCTGTTCTCGCAGGATGCGTACAAGGCGGTGGCTGAAGCCTACATCGCCGGCCTAGAGGACCGGCACGCGAAGGGCGAGGACGTCAGTCACCTCTCCAGCGTTGCGAGCTTCTTCGTCAGCCGCATCGACGCGCAGATCGACAAGAAGATCGACGAACGTGTGGCCGCCGGCGACAAGGACGCCGATGCGTTGCGCGCCCTGCGCGGCAAGGTGGCGATCGCCAACGCGAAGATGGCGTATGTTTGGTATCAGGACATGGTGGCTAGCGCGCGCTGGCAGACGCTGGCGGCGGCGGGTGCCAACCCGCAGCGTCTGCTCTGGGCCAGCACCGGCGTGAAGGACAAGGCCTACAGCGACGTGCTCTACGTCGAGGAACTGATCGGCCGCGACACCGTCGACACCATTCCGCCTGCCACGATGGACGCGTTCCGCGACCACGGCCACGTGCGCGCCTCGCTGACGGAGAACCTCGACGAGGCGCGCTACGTGATGGCGGAGGTGGAGCGACTAGGGCTCGACTTGCCGGGCGTGACCAAACAACTCGTGGAAGACGGCGTGAAGCTGTTCGCCGACGCCGCCGACGCGTTGTTGCTGGCCGTAGCCAAGAAGCGCGCGACGTTGCTGGGGAGCGGCGTCGCCAGCCTGCACTACAGCCTGCCGGAGTCGCTGGACAAGGCGGTGGACGCGCGGCTTGAGAGCTGGCGCAAGGACGGCTCGGTTCGCAAGTTGTGGGCGCGCGACGCGTCGCTATGGACCGGCGGGCCGGAAAGCAAGTGGCTCGCGTGGCTCGACATCGTTGACGACCGGCTGGCCCACGTAGACGAGCTCGGAGCGTTTGCGCGCGACGTGCAGGATGCCAAGTTCGAGCACGTGCTGCTGCTCGGCATGGGCGGTTCCAGCCTGGGTCCGGAGGTGTTCGGCGTGACGTTCGGGCAGCGCGCCGGCTGGCCGAAGCTGCACGTGCTGGACAGCACCGACCCGCAGCAGATCAAGACGTTCGAGAACGGGGTCGACCTGTCGAAAACCTTGGTGATCGTGTCGAGCAAGTCCGGCGGCACGCTGGAGCCCAACATCCTGAAAGCGTATTTCTGGGCGCGCATGCAGGAGGCAGTGGGTGCGGAGAAGGCCGGCCAGCACTTCGTGGCGATCACCGATCCGGGCAGCCACATGCAAAAGGTTGCCGAAGGTGACGATTTCCGAAAGATCTTCTACGGCAACCCCGAGATCGGCGGCCGTTACTCTGTGCTGTCCAATTTCGGCCTGGTGCCTGCAGCCGCGATCGGCATCGGCGTGCGCGCGTTCCTGCAGGCGACGATGCGCATGGTGCACTCGTGTTCTGCCGGCACGCCGCCCGAAGCCAACCCTGGCGTGGTGCTCGGCGCCATCATGGGAGAGGCGCAGAAAGCCGGCCACGACAAGGTGACGATCATCGCCTCACCGGGCATCGCCGACCTGGGCGCCTGGCTGGAGCAGCTGATCGCCGAGAGCACCGGCAAGCTTGGCCGTGGCCTGATCCCGATCGACGGTGAGACGCTTGTTGCGCCGGCCACCTACGGGAACGACAGGTTGTTTGCGTATCTGCATGCCGACGACGCGTCCGACGCGGCGCAGAACGCTGCGGTGTCCGCACTGGAAAAGGCCGGTCAGCCGGTAGTGCGCGTGGCGCTGAACGGACATCAGGAACTCGGCCAGCAGTTCTTCCTATGGGAGTTCGCAACCGCGGTTGCCGGCAGCATCATCGGCATCGACGCCTTCGACCAGCCTGACGTGGAAGCGAGCAAGATCAAGACTCGCGAGCTGACGGACGCTGCCGGGAAGTCTGGCAAGTTGCCGGACGAGTCGCCGTTCGCAAGTTTCGACGGCGTGAAGCTGTTTGCCGACGATAAGAACGCGTCCGCGCTGCAGGGCAGCACCCTCGTCGAGGTGTTGCGGGCACATTTCGCACGGGCACATGCGGGCGACTATTTCGGCGTTCTGGCGTATATCGAGCGCAATTCGGAGCACATCGCGTTGGTGCAGAAGTTGCGGCTGCTCATCAGGGATCATACGAAACTGGCAGTCGCTGCAGAGTTTGGCCCGCGCTTCCTGCACTCGACGGGGCAGGCGTACAAAGGCGGTCCGAACAGCGGCGTGTTCCTGCAGATCACCGCGGACGACCGCGCCGACCTGAAGGTGCCAGGCGAGGGCTACACGTTCAGCGTGGTAAAGGCGGCCCAGGCGCGCGGCGATTTCGGCGTGCTCGCAGAACGCGACCGCCGCGCCCTGCGCGTGCACTTGGGCGCAGACGTCGCAGTCGCCCTATCCGCCCTAACCGAATCCGTATCAGCAGCGCTCGCGTAAGCGGGGTCTGGGGCTGACTGGCCCCAGCGGGGTCCAGG
>CAXUIR010000069.1:2993-9392 GCA_964251005.1 uncultured Acetobacteraceae bacterium
GGGGGGGGGGGGGGGGCGGCCCGCCCCCGGGGGGGGCCCGGGGGCAGCGCCACTGGCCTTCATGTAGGAGCAAACCATGCAATTAGGCGTAATCGGCCTAGGCCGAATGGGCGGTAACATCAGCGTGCGCCTAATGCGCGCAGGTCATCACTGCGTGGTGTACGACCACAGCTCCGACGCCGTCAAACGGGTCGCCGGAGAAGGCGCAGTCGGCGCCAAAGACTTAGCGGATCTGCTGCACGGGCTGGAGAAGCCGCGTGCGGTGTGGGTGATGTTGCCCGCGGGCGAAATCACCGAAGACACGATAAAAACTCTGGCCGACCACATGGAGGCAGGCGACACCATCATCGATGGCGGCAACACCTTCTACAAGGACGACATTCGCCGCGCTGCCACGCTGCGTGAGAAGGGTGTGAACTACGTCGACGTCGGCACGTCCGGCGGGGTGTGGGGGCTTGAGCGCGGCTACTGTATGATGATCGGCGGACCGGCCGAGGTGGTGCAACGCCTGGACCCGATCTTCAACACGCTCGCACCGGGAATGGGCGACGTCGGGCGCACCAAGGAGCGGCACAACCGCGACCCGCGGCCGGAGCAGGGCTACATGTATTGCGGCCCGGCTGGGTCCGGGCACTTCGTAAAGATGGTGCATAACGGGATCGAGTATGGTTTGATGCAGGCCTACGCAGAAGGTTTTGACGTGCTGCAGGGCAAGGCGTCGACCGACCTGCCGGAAAATCAACGTTTCACGCTGGACCTGCCGGACATTGCTGAAGTCTGGCGACGCGGCAGCGTGATCTCGTCCTGGCTGTTGGACCTGACCGCCTCAGCCTTGGCGGACAACCCCACGCTGAGCGAGTTCACCGGCCACGTCAGCGACTCCGGTGAGGGGCGCTGGACGGTGGAGGCTGCTATCGAGGAGGCGGTGCCGGTGCCGGTGCTGTCCACCTCGCTGTACGCGCGGTTCCGCTCGCGGTCGGGCAACACGTTCGGCGAGAAGCTGCTGAGCGCGATGCGCAACAAGTTCGGCGGCCACGTAGAGCCGCACGCCTAGCCGGAGCACACACGAATGGACACCGGCAGCGCCCGGCCCAGCCCCAGCGACCCGGCGGTGCTGTCACGCGCGAACACGGCGCCGCCGTGCCACTTCGTCATCTTCGGCGCCGGCGGTGACCTTACACGCCGCCTGTTGATGCCGGCGTTGTACAATCTTCGGCTGGCGAACCTGCTCGACGACCGCTTCGACATCATCGGCGTGGACGCGCGCGACATGGACGACGCCGCGTTCCACGATCACCTTGGCGAGGCGATGACGCACTTCGTCACCGAACGGCGCGGCGAGTTGACGGCGAAGCTGGACCAGACCGCGTGGGACTGGATGCAGGCCAGGCTCAGCTACCTGTCCGGCGACTTCGCAGACGACGCTACGTTCCAAACGCTGAAGTCCAAGTTCGCTGACGACGACAGCGTGGTGTTCTACTGCGCCACCGCTGCACGGTTTTTCGACCTCGTAGCCCAGCAACTCAGCAAGGCGGGGCTGCTGCGCGAAGAGGGCGGCGGCTTCCGCAGGATCGTGGTGGAGAAGCCGTTTGGACACGACCTGGCCAGCGCGCGCGCATTGAACGCGTCGTTGCTGTCGGTGGCCGACGAGAGCCAGATCTACCGTATCGACCATTATTTGGGGAAGGAGACGGTCCAGAACATCATGGCGCTGCGGTTTTCCAACGGCATCTTCGAGCCGATCTGGAAACGTGACAACATCGACCACGTGCAGATCACCGTGGCCGAAACCGTGGGCGTGGAGCGCCGCGGCAAGTTCTACGAGGGCACCGGCGCCATGCGCGACATGGTACCTAACCACATCTTCCAGCTTCTCTCGATGGTGGCGATGGAAGCGCCAACCTCGTTCGACGCGGATGCGGTGCGCACGGAAAAGGCCAAGGTGATACAGGCGATCCATCCGCTTGCCGGGCGCAACGCTGTGCACGACGTGGTACGCGGCCAGTATCGCACAGGCAGCTACGGCGGGGATCAGGTGCAGGGCTACCGGCAGGAGCCGGACGTCGACGTCAACTCGAGCACCGAAACCTACATCGCCATGAAGCTCGCCATTGACAATTGGCGCTGGGCAGGGGTGCCGTTCTACATCCGCACCGGCAAGCGCCTGGCAAGACGTCGCACGGAGGTGTCGATCCACTTTAAGCAGGCGCCCTTCGCGCTGTTCCGCGACACGCCGGTCGACAAGCTCACGCCGAACATCATGTACCTGCACATCCAGCCGACGGAGGGCGTGACCCTTCAGTTCAGCGCAAAAGTTCCTGGCCCGCGCGTGAAACTTGGCGGGGTGAGCATGAACTTCAACTACGCCGACTACTTCCACGAAGGGCCCAGCACCGGCTACGAGACGTTGCTCTACGACTGCCTGGTAGGCGACGCGACGCTGTTCCAGCGCGCCGACAACGTGGAAGCCGGATGGTGCGTCGTGCAGCCTGCGCTCGACGCCTGGGACGCCGGCCACATCCACGTCCACCCCTACGCCGCCGGCAGCGAGGGTCCAGACGAGGCTGACGAATTGTTGCGCCACGACCACCGTCGCTGGGTGGCGATCGGGCGATGATACGCCTGCTGGTTTCCGACATCGACGGCACGTTGGTCACCAAGGACAAGGAACTCACCGGCGCGGTGAGACAGGCTGCACGCCTGCTTGCGGATCACGGGGTGAAACTCGTCCTCGTCAGCAGCCGGCCGCCGCACGGCGTCGCGTTGTTTGCCGACATGTTGCAGCTCGACACGCCACGCGCGGCGTTCAACGGCGGCACCTTCACTGCGCGCGACGGCACGGTGTTGCACGCCGACCTGCTGGCGGAGGACGCGGCATCCGAGGCCATCGGCTACCTTCGCGGGCAGGCCATCGCACCGTGGCTGTTCACCACGGACGAGTGGCTGCTGACTGATCCCGCGGGCGACTACGTCGATTGGGAACAGCACACGGTGAAGATGCAGCCGCGCACCGTGCCGGACCTCTCGCCGTTCGTAGCACGCGCCGGAAAGATTATGGCGGCGTCAAAGGATTTTGCGCATCTCGCCGCCTGCGAAAAGGCGTTGCAGCAGCTTCTGGACGGCCGAGCCGCAGTGCACCTCAGCCAGGATTATTACCTCGACATCACGCACCCCCACGCCAACAAGGGAGAAGCGGTGCGGGAAGCCGCGCGCCTGCTCGACGTGGACCTGACGGAGACGGCCTGCATCGGCGACATGCCGAACGACCTGCCGATGTTCGACGTGGCCGCCTACCGTATCGCGATGGGAAACGCACCCAAGGATATGCAGGCACGCGCGGACTACGTCACCGGCAGCAACCAGGACAGCGGCTGGGCCAAGGCGGTGACGGACTTCGTCATCCCCAACGCCGCGCCGCACAGAGGATAGATCGATGCCGGACATCAGGCTTCTGCTGGCGGACGTGGACGGCACGCTGGTCACCAAGGACAAGCACCTGACAGACCGCGCCGTTGCCGCGGTGCAGGCGTTGCGCCGGCGCGGCGTTGCGTTCGCCATCACCAGCGGCCGGCCGCCGCGCGGGATGAAGATGCTGCTCGAACCGCTCGCCATCGACACGCCGATTGCAGGCTTCAACGGCGGCCTGTGGGTGAACCCGGACCTCTCGCAAATCGAGGCGCACACCCTGCCGCGCGACGTCGCTGACCGTAGCATCAAGATGCTGACCGATGCCGGCCTGGACGCGTGGGTGTACAGCGGCGAGGAGTGGCTGGTGCACAAGAAGGACGCGCCGCACGTCGCGCGCGAGTCGTGGACGGTGAAGTTCGAACCGAAGGTGACGAGCGACTTCGGCAGCGCGCTCGACAGCGCAGTGAAGATCGTCGGTGTCAGCGACGACCTCGCGCTGATGGAACACACCGAGAAGCAGGTGCAGGACACACTGGGTTCGTCGGCGTCGGCCGCGCGCTCGCAACCCTACTACCTCGACATCACCCATCCGCAAGCCAACAAGGGCGCGGCCCTCTCCTTCCTGGCAAGGCGTCTCGGCCTGCAGACCCACCAGATCGCCACGATCGGCGACCAGCCGAACGACACGCTGATGTTCCGCGAAAGCGGCATGTCCATCGCCATGGGCAACGCCAGCGAGGCGGTGCAGAAACTTGCAACGCACGTCACGGCTTCGTCCGAAGAGGAAGGTTTTGCCACCGCGGTGGAACGCTTCATCCTGGGTGCCGAAAATGGCTGATCGCGACGTCACCACGCTGCCCGACCCGGAGGCGCTCGCCCGCTACACGGCCAATTGGCTGACGGAACAGGCCTTGTCCGCGCCAGGACGTTTCTCGATTGCCCTGTCCGGCGGCTCCACTCCCAAACGCCTGTTCGAGGTGTTGGCGGAACCTGCTTTCGCCACCCGCTTTCCCTGGTCCCGAACCCACCTGTTCTGGGGCGACGAACGCTTTGTTCCGCCGGACCACCCGGACAGCAACCTTCGCATGACCAGGCTGGCGCTGCTAGACCACGTGAGCATCCCTGCCGGGCAGGTGCACCCGATGCCCACGTCCGGTGACCCGGAGGTTGCCGCGCGGGACTATCAGGCAACCTTGCAGGCGTACTACGGGGCGGAATCGCTGGACATGAGCCGGCCGATGTTCGATGTGATGTTGCTGGGACTTGGCGAAAACGGCCACACCGCCTCGCTGTTTCCCGGCACGCCCGCGCTTGACGAGACGCTGCGCTGGGTGGTGCCGGTTACCAGCGGCGTGCCGCAGACGCGGCTGACGCTGACCTACCCGGCGATCGCCTGCAGCCGCCACGTCGTGTTCCTCGTCGCCGGCAAGGGAAAAGCCGAGGTGCTCCGGCAAGTGCGCGCCGGCGACAGGACACAGCCGGCAGCCCGGGTGCGCGCTGCGGGCGACCTGCTTTGGTTCACCGACGACGCTGCGCAAGGCAAGTAAGAATGTTCTTTTTCGAAGAAAAGAACCAAAAAACTCTTGTTCTCTTGCGCTCACCCTGCCGGAAAGAACCGCGACAGCCGCAACAAAAGCTTTTTGCTTCTTTTTCTCGAAAAAGAAGGCCTTCCTTCCATGCCCGATAGAGACACCCTAAAACACCAAGCCGCCGAACAAGCCGCCGACCTCGTTCAACCAGGCATGGTCGTAGGCCTAGGCACCGGCTCCACCGCGGCTTTCTTCATCGACGTGCTGATCGCGCGCGCGCCCGACATCCTGTGCATCCCCACCTCGGAACGCAGCGCAAATCAAGCGCGTGCCGGCGGGCTAAAGCTCACCGACTTCGCCCACCACACCAGCATCGACATCTGCGTGGACGGCGCCGACGAGATCAAGCGAGACACAATCGACCTCGTCAAAGGCCTAGGCGGCGCCTTGCTGCGCGAGAAACTCGTGGCCAGCGCAGCCAAACGCCTCATCATCATCGCCGACGCCGCCAAGCTGGTCGACTGGCTCGGCACCACCGCCCCGGTGCCGGTGGAAGTGACACAGTTCGGCTGGGAGCTGACGCAATCGCGCCTCGCCGCGCTCGCGCAATCCGCCACGCGCCGCATGGTGCAGGACACTCCGTACTTGACGGACGGCGGCAACTACATCCTGGACTGCAACTTCGGTGCGATCGAGGACGCAACAGCACTAAACCGGCGGGTGCAGCAGATCGTCGGCGTGGTGGAAACCGGCCTGTTCGTCGGCATGGCAGACCTCGCACTTGTCGCCGGAGACGACGGCGTCACCAGGTTCACGCCGAACCAGGCCGTCCCCGCGGCCAACCCGGCCAGATGAACAACCGTTCCACACCGGCCAGCGGACCCGTCGTCATCGTGATGGGCGTCTCCGGCAGCGGCAAATCCACCATCGCCGAACACATCAACGCACACCTGCACTGGCCCTTTCAGGAAGGCGACGAACTGCACCCGCCATCGAACGTGCAGAAGATGCACGCCGAGATCCCGCTGACCGACGAGGACCGCGCACCATGGCTGCGCGCAGTGAAAACCTGGATCGACGCGCGCGTTGCCGCCGGCGAAGCCGGCCTGATCACCTGTTCCGCGTTGAAACGCAGCTACCGCGACGGCCTGGTGGACGGCCGCACACAGGTGCGCCTGCTGTACCTGAAAGCCGACCGCAACGTGCTGGAGGACCGGCTGGAACAACGCACCGGCCACTTCATGCCGGCCTCGCTGCTGGAAAGCCAGTTGCAAACGCTGCAGGAACCTAGCGCCGACGAGCACCCGATAACCGTGCGCGTGGAGGACGAGCTGGAAACCACGGTGAAGTTCGCCTTGCAAGCTCTGACAAAGGCCGGCGCTTGGGATGGCGAGTCAACCGGTGAGGTTTCGTCCTGACTGTAAGAAAACGAGGCAAGCGGTTCTTTTTTGAAAAAAAGAAC
>CAXUIR010000070.1:0-9356 GCA_964251005.1 uncultured Acetobacteraceae bacterium
GTCAGGCCGTCGTAGCGGGCAAGGAAGCCGGCCGCCGAGGCGGGCGTGGGGACTTCGACCAGGAAGTCGTTCATGCCGCCTCCGCGATCACCTGCGCGTAGCCCTCGGCTTCCAGCGCGCGCGCCAGTTCCGGCCCGCCGCTGCGCACGATGCGGCCGTGCAGCAGGACGTGCACCGCGTCCGGCACGATGTGGTCCAGCAGGCGCTGGTGGTGGGTAATCACCAGCGCGGAGAAGGCGGGCGAGCGCAACGCGTTCACGCCGTCGCCGACGATCTTCAGCGCGTCGATGTCGAGCCCGCTGTCGGTCTCGTCGAGGATCGCCAGCTTCGGGCGCAGCATCGCCATCTGCAGCACCTCGTTGCGCTTCTTCTCGCCGCCGGAGAAGCCGACGTTGACGTTGCGCTTCAGCATGTCGTCCGGCATCTGCAGGCGGCGTGCCTCCGCGCGCGCCAGCTTGAGGAACTGCGCGGCGTCGAGTTCTTCCTCGCCGCGCGCACGGCGGATTGCGTTCAGCGCGGTGCGCAGGAAGTTGGCGTTGCCCACGCCGGGCAGCTCGACCGGCGCCTGGAAGGCCAGGAACAAGCCGGCCTGCGCGCGCTGCTCGGGCTCCATCGCCAGCAGGTCCGTACCGTCGAACAGCGCCGAGCCGCCGGTCACCGCGTAGTCCGCGCGGCCCGCTAGCACATAGGACAGCGTGGACTTGCCAGAGCCGTTCGGGCCCATGATGGCGTGGACCTGACCGTCCGGCACGATCAGGTCGATGCCGCGCAAAATCGGCTTGTCGCCGATGTTGGCGGACAGGTTGGCTATCTGCAGCATCGTATCAGCCCACCGAACCTTCGAGGCTGATCGCCAGCAGCTTCTGCGCTTCCACGGCGAACTCCATCGGCAGCTCCTTCAGCACCTCGCGGCAGAAGCCGTTGACGATCATGCCGACCGCGTCCTCTTCCGACAGGCCACGCTGGCGGCAGTAGAACAGCTGGTCCTCGGCGATCTTCGAGGTGGTGGCTTCGTGTTCCACCTTCGAGGCCGGGTTGCGGCACTCGATGTAGGGCACGGTGTGGGCGCCGCAGCGGTCGCCGATCAGCAGGCTGTCGCATTGCGTGTGGTTACGCGCACCGGTGGCGCGCGGCAGGATACGTACCAGCCCGCGGTAGGTGTTGTTGGACTGGCCGGCGGAAATGCCCTTCGAGACGATCGTGCTGGTGGTGTTCTTGCCGATGTGGATCATCTTGGTGCCGGTGTCGGCCTGCTGGTGGTTGTTGGTCAGCGCCACCGAGTAGAACTCGCCGATGCTGCCCTCGCCCTGCAGCACGCAGGACGGATACTTCCAGGTGATGGCCGAACCCGTCTCCACCTGCGTCCAGCTGATCTTGCTGCGCGCACCCCGGCAGGCGCCGCGCTTGGTGACGAAGTTGTAGATGCCGCCACGGCCCTGCGCGTCGCCGGGATACCAGTTCTGCACCGTGCTGTACTTGATCTTCGCGTCGTCGAGTACGACCAGCTCCACCACGGCGGCGTGCAGCTGGTTCTCGTCGCGCATCGGCGCGGTGCAGCCTTCGAGGTAGCTGACGGAGGCGCCCTCCTCGCAGACGATCAGCGTGCGCTCGAACTGGCCGGTGTTCTTGGCATTGATGCGGAAGTAGGTGGACAGCTCCATCGGGCAGGTGACGCCCTTGGGGATGAAGACGAAGCTGCCGTCGGTGAACACGGCGGAGTTAAGCGCGGCGAAGTAGTTGTCGGTCGGCGGCACCACGCTGCCGAGGTACTTGCGCACCAGCCCGGGGTGATCCTTCACCGCCTCGCTGATCGGGCAGAAAATCACGCCCGACTTGGCCAGCGTGCTGCGGAAGGTGGTGGCGACCGACACGCTGTCGAACACCGCGTCCACCGCCATCGGCGGGCGCGTCTGCTCGCCCGCACCCTCGACTCCGGCCAGGATGGCGCGCTCGCTGACCGGAATGCCGAGCTTCTCGTACATGCGCAGCAGTTCGGGGTCGACCTCGTCGAGGGAGGCTGGACCGGGCTTGCGCTTCGGCGCCGCGTAGTAGAACGCATCCTGGTAGTCGATCTTGGGAAAGTCGAGCAGCGCCCAGGTCGGCTCCTCCATCGCCTGCCAGGCGGAGAACGCGGCGAGCCGCCACTCCAGCAGCCAGGCCGGCTCGCCCTTGCGCTCGGAGATCAGCCGGACGATGCCCTCGTTGAGGCCGCGCGGGGCGAAATCCATCTCGATGTCGGTCTCGAAACCCCATTTGTAACCGCTGTCGGCAACGGACTGAACGGTCTGCAGGGTCTCGGCAATGGCTGGCATGTGATGTCCTCAGGAAACAGGCAGAGCTTGGGCGGCTTCGGCGTGCGACGGCTCGGACCGGGCGTCGGGCAGGCGAGAGGCGGGCGGCGGCACGGCGCTCTCCATGTCCGCCAGGCTGATCGCGCCCAGGGCGGTGCGGATGGCGTGGTTAACCGGGTCCCAGCGGCCGCGCATCGGGCAGAGACAGCCTGATTCGCAGTCGCCGCCGTCCACGCAGGCGGTGAGCGCGATCGGGCCGTCGATGGCGGCGATCACGTCGGCGACGGGGATGGCGGACAGGCTGCGGCCCAGCCGGTAGCCGCCGCGGGCGCCGCGTTGCGACGTGACGAGGCCGCTGCCGGCCATCGCCTTGAGCACCTTGGCGACGGTCGGCTCCGGGATGCCGGTGCCGGCGGCGACGCCCGACGAGGTCTGCACGCCGCCGTCTCGCGACAGGCGGACGAGCACGACGACGGCGTAGTCCGTCAGCTTGGATAGTCTGAACACCCTCGTGCCTCGGTAAGTGCAATGCGGACCATCCCGGTCCGGATTGTGAGATGCGGCCCGCAAGCCGGTGCGTCAAGGAGGAGGCAGCGCTTCTTTCAAGCAGGCAAGCCGCGCCCGGCGAGTTTCAAGCAGGCAAGCCGCGCCCGGCGGGCGCGCGAAGCGGAGTCAAAAGTTTTTTGGTTCTTTTTTTCAAAAAAGAACTGCTTTCTTACATGCTGTGCCCGACCCCCGCCCAGCCGCCAGCCTCCTCGTCTTCCGCCACCGCGCCGATGCCCTACCCGAGCTGTTGATGGCCCGGCGTTCAGCCAAGCATCGCTTCATGCCGAACATGCTGGTGTTTCCCGGCGGCGCCGTGGACCCGGAGGACTACCATCAGCGCGCTACCAGGCCGCTGCTGCCCAGGGTGCTCGCCAGGTTGGAGCGCTCGGCCGACACCAGGCTGGCGCACGCGCTGGCGGCGGCGGCGGCGCGCGAGCTGACCGAGGAGGTCGGGCTGACGCTGGGCGAGCCGCCGGCGCTGGACCGGCTGGAGTATTTGTGCCGCGCGATCACGCCGCCTGAGCGGGCAATCCGGTTCGACGCGCGGTTCTTCATCGTGGACGCGGCGCACGTCGCCGGCACGCTGTCTGCGTCCGAGGAGATGGAGGAGCCCGGGTGGTACACAATAGAGGCGGCTTTGGCGGCGGAGATACCGTCGGCCACCGGCGCCGTGCTGGGCCAGTTCCAGCGCTGGCTGACCCGGCACGACCGCGACGGGCGGGTGCCGGTGCTGCGGCATCGGGTCTGGACCGGGAGTGACAAGCAAGCAGGCTTTCTTCGAGAAGAAGAAGCATTCGGCAGCGCTGTCGCGGCAAACTGAACACCAAGCCTCAACCAAGCACACCCACAGAAGCAAAAGTTTTTTGGTTCTTTTTTTCAAAAAAGAACCGCTTGCCGTCCTCGCCCTGGGTTCGCAGCCGCGCAAACGGCAGATCTGAAGAAACACCATCAAAACGAGCTTGGCCCTCGCAAGGTGAACGTTGTAACGTGCACACGACGATGCTCTTTCAAGTCAGGGTTGCAACATGCGCTTAGGCGACGTCCTGTTAATGAAGGGGCTGGTCCGCAGTTCGGACCTGGAGACAGCTGCCGAGCGGCAGCGGCTGCAGGGCGGCCGGCTCGGCGAGAACCTGATCGCCCTCGGCCTGATGACGACCGAGCAGCTTTACGCGGTGATCGACGATACGCCCGTCATGCCGCGCACGGTGGCGGAGACCGGTATTTCCCGGGGCATACTGCTCGGCCTGGTGCTCAAGTTCATGCGGGTGACGTCCTGCGAGACGATCCCGGACCTGGCAAGGCGCATCCACCTCAGCCACGCCGTGGTGCAGGAGGTGATCGACGACGCGATCGCCCAGAAATTGATCCACGTGCTGGGGTCGCTTAACAGCGGCATCGTCCGCTACATCCGCTACGCACTCTCCGACCACGGGCGCGAGACTGCCGGCGCTGCCATGGAGAGCACGCAGTACATGGGCCCGGCGCCGGTCAGCCTGGCCGCGTTCCAAACCCAGATCAGCAGGCAGTCGATCACCAACACGTCGCTCGACCTGCAGACGCTGCGCCAGGCCTGTGCGGGGCTGACACTCTCCGACCACACCATCCAGCGTCTGGTGCCGGCGGTCAGCGCGGGGAAGACGGTGCTGCTGTATGGGCCCCCTGGCAACGGCAAGACCAGCCTGGGCCACCGCATCGCCGGTGTGTTCAGCGACGCGGTGTTCATCCCCTACGCCATCGAAGTGGGCGGCCAGATCATCCGCATGCACGACCCGAGCCTGCACGTGCCCTACATGGTTCGCGAGGACGAACGCGCCGGCACGCAGGGCAACGGCGTGCAGATCGAAGCCTTCGACGGGCGCTGGGTTGCCTGCAAGCGCCCGGTGGCGATGGCCGGCGGCGAGATGACGCTGGACATGTTGGACCTGCGCTGGGACGAGACGACCAAGACGTACGACGCGCCGCTGCACATGAAGGCGCTGAACGGCGTGTTCCTGATCGACGATTTCGGCCGCCAGAAGGTCAACCCGACCGACCTGCTGAACCGCTGGATCGTGCCGCTGGAAAACCGCATCGACTACCTCAAGCTGAACACCGGCCTCACCTTCAAGCTGCCGTTCGACGAGCTGGTGATCTTCTCGACCAACCTGGAACCGGCCGACCTGATGGACCCGGCGTTTCTGCGCCGCATCCCCTACAAGATACAGATGCTGGGACCGACGCTCCCCGAGTACAGGCGCATCTTCGACAAGGTCGCGGCTTCCGCAGGGTTGAGGCTGCAGGATGACGCGTTCGACTTCGTGGTGGAGCGGCTGACGGGCAAGGGACTCCACGAACTCGCTGCGTTCCAGCCTAAGTTCATCTGCGACCAGGTTGCCCAGGTGGTGAGGTGTTTTCGACTCGAACCGGAGATGACGCGCTTGCTCGCGGCCGACGCGCTGGAGAATTTATACGTCGGGATCGGGGAAGAGTAGGAAGCGAGCGCTTTTTTCAAGGAAAACAGGCAAGCTTTTGTTCCGGCTGTTGAGGACTATCCAACGTGATTGTTCGCCAGCAAGTAGATTTTGACTGGTCGTTTCGAAGATGGCGAATCCGGGATGGTGCGTCGCAGCATGAACTTCGCTTCTGCTGCCTGAGCATTCTGTCGCAGACGACTGCCACCTCAGCTTGCGCATCGGTTGTCACTGAAATTGTAGTTATCCACTGAAACTTATATCGATTAGACTTGACGCGGCCGACCGGCGGAGGGAAGCCTTACGACCGGAGAGTGACCGATGTCTCAGACGCGCACCTCGACCCCGGCGGCAAGATCGGGGACTGCCTCAAGCGCTGCTTGCCGCGGCATGTTGTCGCGGCTGGTCTACCGTAGCCGGGCCGTCGGGCAGCTGGCGCCGCCGGACCTGCAAATGCTCGCTGCCGCGTCTCAGGCGCGCAACAGCCGGGAGCACATCACCGGACTGATGCTGTTCGACGACAGCCGCTTCTACCAATGGCTCGAAGGCCCGCCGGACAGCGTTGATCGGCTGATGAGTTCGATCCGCAACGACAGGCGGCATACCGACATCGAGGTGCTCAGCGCCGAGCCGTCCGAGGCGCGACGTTTCGGCGACTGGAGCATGAAGCTGGCTGCGCGCGTGCCCTCGTCAGCTTCCTGGCGTCGCGACGTGATCGAGCCGCCGCGTGAGGTGGTCGAGACCCTGAGGCGGCAGCCGGACGCGGCACCGGTGCTGCTGGTCAAGCTGCTGCCCGCGGAAGGTCAGGAAACGCACACTCCCGTAAGTTCGGTGGCAGAAGCGCTCGCGCAACTGCCGCTGCAGCCGAAGATGGCGGCGGTGCTGAAGGGCATCATGCTGTCGCAGGTCGTCCCGCTGCTTGCCGGGCAGCATGGGCGCAGCGACGTCGCGGGAGCCCGGCCGCCGGCGCCCCACCCGCGCGCGCCGGAACTGGCGCAGGCGCTGGTGGCCACAGACCAGGATGGCGCCGTGGAGCTGATCCGCGAGTTGCAGGCCGGCCGGGCGACCAGAGTGCCGCACTTCGCAACTTTGTTCGAGCCCGCTGCCCGCAGGCTCGGCGACATGTGGGGCGACGACGATTGCAGCGAGTTCGACGTGACGCTGGGGCTGTGCCGGCTGCAGTCCGCACTGCGCCTGCTCGGCGGCAGTGCGCGGCACGAGGCGGCGGCGCACACGCCGATGCCGGTGGTGCTGGTGACGCCGGAGCCTGGCGAGCTGCACCGTTTCGGCGCGACGCTGGACTGCGACGTGCTGTGGAATGCCGGCTGGACTCCACGCTGCGCCTATCCGGACGACGACCAGGACCTGACCGACATCGTCGCCAACGATTGGGTGGACGTGCTGAACCTGTCGCTGAGTGCTGCTTTCCGCAGGGACCACTGGCAGAAGCGGATGAGCCAGACGGTGACAGCGGCGCGGCGCGCGTCGCGCAACCCCGACCGGGTGGTGCTGGTGAGCGGTCGCCTATTCTTCGAGGAAGGCAGCACCGCAGGCGGAGTGGGCGCGGACGTCGCAACGCGAACCGCCTGGCACTTGGACAAGGTGATCCTGCGCGCGTTGGCCACCGCCACAGCAACGCCGAGCGAGACGAGAGTGCCGCTGCCGCTGCCGAGCTGAACGTCCGCGCGCCGGTTGCGACAACGCCGGTCGGTTTTCGCGGATGGCGGTTAGCGTCTCAGGCCAGCAAGCAAGGCAAGCCTGCTTTTTTTCAAAAAAGGACTGCTTGCTTTCTGTGAGTCAGCATCAAAGCCGGCTGGTATTACAGGTCGAACTCGGGGATCGGTGTCATCCGAAGCTTGCAATCCGACACGGTCGTCAAAGGCACCGGCCGTTTGCTGACCGCTTGCTACCTGCAATCGAAGGCGCACTCTCGATGCCAATAGACGGGTTTGGCCGGCGGGCGTTCGTCTCGACGTCCTTGGCGTCGGCCGCGTTCCCCGGCCCGGCTGCGGGCGAGCCGTTCGATGCGCCGGCGCCAAACTGCGCAGCGTTTGCGCCAGCCGGCCGGCGCCGGGTCGCCGTGGCTTACGAACTGTGGCACTACGATGCCGATTGGGCCGGCAAGCCCGGACCACAACGCCCTTGGGGCCACCCCCTGCTGGGCGACTATGCGTCCGACAACCAGGACATCGTGCGCCAACACGCGGCGTTGCTGGCCGAAGCCGGGGTTGACTACATCTTCCTCGATTGGTCGAACAACATCGGCACGGACAGCCGGACGGGCAGGGGCAACCACGCGACGCTGTTCATCGAGCGGGCGTCGCTCGCGCTGGCCGAGACGTATGCGTCGCTGCAGAAGCGGCCGAACATCAGCGTCTTCATCGGCTTTCCGCAAGACCATGCGGCGGCGGCGAACGGCGCCTTGCAGGCCAAGGCCGATCAGGTTCACGCCCAGTTCGTGCAGAACCCGCGGTTCGCACCGATGATGGAACGCTACGACGGCAAGCCGCTTCTGCTCGTCTACGCGGACACACCTTCCGTCTACCAGCACGGCCTGCCGCCGTGGAGCGACCCGCGGTTCAGCGTTCGCTACATGACGGGTTTTCTGACGCAACAGCCCGCGCTGCTTGGGCCCGGCGGCCTCAGCCGCTATGGCTATTGGAGTTGGGAGGATCGCGGCTCGCAGACGCTCGCCTGCCGTAACGGCGTGGCAGAGTGCATGACGGTGGTGGCGGCGTGGCGGGGCGCGGGCTCACCCGGACGCGACGGCGGGCGCACGTTCGAACGCGAGTGGCTGCGCGCACGGCGGGCCGGGCCGCACACGGTATTCCTGAACGGCTTCAACGAGTGGAAGCAGCACGAACAACCCTCGCCCGAGATCAGCAAGGACATCGAACCATCCGCCGAGTTCGGACGAAGATACCTCGACATCGCACGCGAGCAGATCGCCTTGTTCAAAGCCGGCCGGTAGGGGCGAATACCAGCGATACACAGGTGTTGAGCTTTGATAAGGCAAGCCAAGCGGTTCTTTTTTGAAAGAAGCACCAAAAACTTTTGTCTCTGGGGCTCGCGTTGCAGAACCTATGCGACAGCAGGGACAAATCCTTTGCTGTTTTTCAAAAAAGCAGGCCTCGCTTTCTTGTTGAGCGTTGCGTTTCAGAACTTAAGGTATGTTCCACCTGTGCTGACGTGAGGGATCCACTTCGGGCATGTTTGATGCCGGGCACTTGGTCCCATGCGACCTGCGGGAAGAAAAGCAAGGCCTTCTTTTCTGAAGAAAAGAAGCAAAAGACTTTTATTTCTGCTATCGCAAAGGTTCTGCAGCGCGCGTATGGGGCGCCCGGGATCGCTGGTGTTTACGTCGTCGCAAACTAACACTAGCACGCTTGGGCAGACACATAGAAAGCAAGCAGTCTTATTTTGACTGAAAGGACCAAAAAACTTTCACTCCCCCCGCCTGCATCAAGGTAGAGAGCGCTGATGCCAGAACAGATGCTGGCAAAACCAGGCCTGACCGTGGCGCAAGCGTAGGAGCAAAAGTTTTTTGCTTCTTTTTTTCAAAAAAGAAGGCCTTGCTTGCCTTAAGAGTGTCAGCCTCCAGAGGGGCTGGTATACTTGGCCACCTTTGCCCGGCCTATCGGCGCCAGGTTTTCCTGGGTATGACCGCCGCCACACGGGTCTGAGGATGAGAGATGCCGCCGGAAGAGACAGCGCCTGCAGGGTTCCGCATGGAGAAGGACGCGATGGGTGCGCTGCCTGTCCCGGCGCATCGGCTGTGGGGCGCGCAGACCCAGCGCTCGATCCAGAACTTCCCCATCGGCACCGACCGGTTCCGTTTTACCCGGCCGCTGATCCGCGCCATGGGGCTGCTGAAAAAGGCCGCCGCGCTGGCCAACGGCGAGCTGGGTGAGTTGCCGGCCGAGCGCGTGAACTTGATCATCCGCGCCTGCAACGAGGTGATCGACGGCGACCTGGACGCCGAGTTTCCGCTGGTGGTGTTCCAGACCGGGTCCGGCACGCAGACCAACATGAACGCCAACGAGGTGATCGCCAACCGCGCGATCCAGCT
>CAXUIR010000071.1:0-9306 GCA_964251005.1 uncultured Acetobacteraceae bacterium
GGCGTGGACGGTGCACGGTTCGGACTCGGCTGCCGCCCTGCGTCAGGCCGTGGCCGCGGACGACCCGGACGTCGTGATGATCCAGCACCAGCCCGGGCTGCTCCCCTGGCGCACGCTGGGCGAGACGCTGCTGGCCCTTGCCGAGCCCCGCCGCCCGGTCGCGGTCACCCTGCACAACACCGCCAGCCTGCCGGAAATGGAGACCGGCGAGCGGGACAAGGCCCTCGAGGGCCTGCAGCTGTGTGCCCGCGTCATCGTGCACACGCTGGCCGACGTCGAACGCCTGCGCAGCCTCGGCCTACAGGACAACGTGATGATGATCCCGCATGGCGGGCCCGAACCCGGCCCGATGAAGCCGGAGCGCACCAAGCTGGCGTCCGACCCCGTCACCATCGGCTGCTGCGGCTTCCTGCTGCCGGGCAAGGGCATCCCCGCGCTGGTGCAGGCCGCCGCGCTGCTGCGTGCGCGCTGGCCCAAGCTGCGCCTGCGCCTGCTCAACGCCGATTACGAGACCCAGGACTCGCACCAGGAAGCCGCCCGCGTGCGCGCCGCCATCGCCGAGGCCGGGCTGGAGGACGCGGCGGACCTGGTCACCGACTACCTGCCCTTCCAGGAGGTCCGCTGGCGCCTCGGAAGCTGCGACGCCATCGTCCTGCCCTACCCGGAGTCCAAGGAGGGGGCCAGCGGTGCGATGCGCATGGCGCTGAGCGCCGGGCCGTGCGTGGCGGTGACGCCGATCGGCTTCTTCGACGAAGCCGGCGACGCGGTCTGGCGGCTGCCTGGCACCGCAGCTGCCGACATCGCTGCCGGGCTGGACGCGCTGCTGTGCGACCAGGACGCGCGCACGCAGACTCGCCAGGCCGCGTCTGCCTGGTTGCGCGAGCGGCAATGGGAGACGATCGGCGCCCGCACCGCCGGGCTGTTGCGCGGCCTGGCCGCCAACGCAGGACGGCCGGCATGACCCTGGCCCTGTCGAACTACCTGGAGAAGGGCATCGGCACAGTCGAGGGCTGGCTGTCGCCCACCACCGCCACGATGATAGCGACGCTGCTGCTGGCACAGACGGCGCAGGGTGTGGCGGGCGACGTCTGCGAGATCGGCGTCCATCACGGCCGCCTGTTCCTCATCCTCGCCAACGCGATCGCGTCCGGCGAGACCGCCGTCGCCGTCGACGTGTTCGGCGACCAGGAGAAGAACGTCGACCGCTCCGGCTTAGGCAACCGCGCCGTGTTCGAGGCCAACGCGGCGCGCTACGCGCCCGGCGCCCGCATCGACATCGTCCAGGAATCCAGCCTCGACCTGCAGACTGCGGGCTTCCTGCAGCGCCGCTTCCGGTTCGTCTCGATCGACGGCGGCCACACCGCGGCGGCAACCTGCAACGACCTCTGGATCGCGGAGAAGACGCTTACCGGCCAGGGTATCGCCGCGTTGGACGACATACTGAGCGCGCATTGGACCGGCGTGATCACCGGCCTGGTGCGCTACCTGGCCGAGGGCGGCACGCTGCAACCGTTCGCACTGGTGCCGAACAAGCTGTTCCTAGCGCCGCGGGAGGGTGCAGGCCATTGGGGCAGCTATTTACGCACGGCGTTTGCGTTGGCGGTTGCAAAGACCGACCTCGAGTTTCTCGGGGGAACGGTCGATTCGTTCAACGAGCATCCCTACTACGATCGCGAGGCCCACTTGGGACTACGCCGTGAGCGTGACGATCTCAGCCGCGAGCGAGATGCGGCCGTCGCCCTGCTGGCGGCTGTTCACGAGAGTACGTCTTGGCGTGTGACGTCGCCATTGCGGAGGCTGCGCACGCGAACGAAGTAGAAGAAAGCAAGGCCTTCTTTTTCGAGAAAAAGAAGCAAAAAGCTTTTGCTACGGCTGTCGCGGAGTCTCCTCAGCCAAATACCCAGGAGACAAAAGTTTTCTGGTTCTTTTTTTCGAAAAAGAACCGCTTGCTTGCCTTCTCGCTCGAAAAAAGGGGGGGAGCAATCCGCTCCCCCCCCCATCTTCGTCAGGCAGACTTAATAGTTCCGTTTACGCCGCTCGGGAAGAAGCCGCCGCCCGTCGTGCCGCCGCCGTATGCGATGGCGAGAACTTCCTGCGGGTTACGGCGGAAGGCCTGCGCGTTCACGTCGACGTTCGTGAAGCTGTACGGGTTTCCGTTGTAATCCGTGCCGTTGTCGTCGACCCCGGCGGAGGGGTTGATGGCCTCGGACAGCTTTGCACGCAGGTTGGAGATCGCGTCGGTCACCGACCCGGCGCCGTAGGCGGAGAGCTGCGAGCGGATCATGCCGACCTGGTAGCCTTCGGTGCCGAGTATGCTGGCAGCGTAGGCGAGGTTGGTCGGATTGCTGATGAGGTGGGCCGCGCCGGTCAGCGCCGTCACGCACACGTCTTCCAGCACGTAGGCGCCGAGCAGGAAGTCGACCTCACTTGCGAACGGGTTGAAGGTCTGACCCTGAACGATCAGGCCGGCTGCGATAGCCAGCGAGGTCCAGCTGTTCTGCAGGTCGATTTCCGGCTGCGGGATCGCGCTGGCCCCCAGAACTTCGCGGATGACCGCCACGTGCCCCACTTCGTCGTTCGCCAATTGCTGGGCGAAGTAGCCGGTCGGGCTGTCGCTGAACGGCACTGCCGTGTTGGCAGCCTTGATCACCTTGCCGGGGTTCGTGCCCGTCAGGCTGGCAGGCAACGACGTGCCGAGCGCGGCCAGGTAATACTGTGAGCCAAGATACTCGAAGTTGAGCGCGAAGTTAAAGATGTCCGCGTCGGTCAGCGCGCTCGCTGCACGGGCCGGCGAGGCGGTCAGTACGTTGCCGGCAAAACCGGACAGCATGGTCGCGGCGCTGATCCCGCCGGCGCGGCGCAGGAACCGGCGACGGTCGACGCCTTCCTGAAGGATCTTAGTAAACGGATTGGCTAGCATTGGAACTCTCTCCTGAATTTCGGGCGTCGGCTGCATCGGGTGCGGCTAGCTGCTGGTGAAGTAGCCGCTCACGCCGTTCGGGAAAAACAGTCCCTTGGTGACGCCCTTGCCGGGTGCACCGAACACGACGTTCAGCACCTCTTGAGGCGTACGGCGGTAGACCTGGCCGTTGTAGTCGGTGTTTGCGAAGTTGAACGGGTTGCCGCCGGAAGCCGAGAGGTCGGTGCCGTTGTCGGTGATACCCGACAGTTTCTGTCGAAGTGCGGAGATCGCGTTGGTGACCTTTCCGCCACCCTGCCCGGCCAGGTACGACCGGATGCAGCCGGCATGTTCGGCTTCGACCGCGAGGATGCTGGCGCCGTAGGAGATGTTGGCGGCGGTGGTCAGCTTGTTGGCCGCGCCCGCGTAGGCCGTGACGCCAACGTCTTCGAAGATGTAGGCGCCGATGAGGAAGTTGATCTCTGATTCGAACGGGTTGAACGTCTGCCCGGCGGGAATGAGACCGGCTGCCACGGCCAGCGTGGTGAAGCTGTTGACTAGGTCGATCGTGGGCTCTGGCACCGCGGAGCTGCTGAGCCCGAGCCGAAGAAAGTTCACGTGCGACAGCTCGTCATTGGCGATGCGCTGCGCCCAATAGGCGATCGCCCTGTTCTGGAACGGCACCAGCGTGGAGGCCGGCGCGATAACCTGGTTCGACGCGACGCCGGTCATCGCGCTCGTCAACCCGGAGCCCGTCACCGCGCGCAGGTAATACTCGGCTTCGAGGTACTCGAGGTTTAACGCAAAATTCAGGATGTCGGCGTCAGAATAGGTAGCAGCCTGCGCTGTCCCAGTGCCGACCGCCGTGATCGCGCCCATCGCCAGGGCACTGAGCCCCAAGCGGCCGAGCATCCGCTTGCCGTCAGTGCCGTCACCGGCCGGGTTTTCTGTCATGGACAACGCTCCTGCTTATGTTGCTTGAAAATGCTGCGCCGGAATGCCTGCAGCCGGCGGGTCGTCGAGCCGGACCACCCCCAGACGCCAGGGTGGGGCCGGTTAAGGAACGAACAAGACAACTTAACGGATGTATGACATTCTTGTGAGACGTTGTATGGCCGTGGGTCACCACAACCGGCGTCGCCCCCGCACTGCACTGCACAAGCAGCTTCCCACCCGATCTTCATAAGCGCTGAGCCGTTCCATTCACAACGACGCCTGGTTGCGGCATAACACGGCGATGTATGCCACCAGTGTCCTGCTGCGTGCGGCGACCGTCCTGCTGTGTGGCGTGGTCGGGTTGGAGTGGCTGGTGCCGTACGCATCGCCGCAGGTGCAGCAACTGCGCGAACACCGCCTCGGCAACCCGGTGCAACCGTCAGCCGGACGCGGCGACCTTCCTGACCATGACGCCTCCGCCATCCTGGCCCGCCCGCTGTTTTCCATAGGTCGCAGACCGCCAGCGGTAAGAACCGGAACGGCCTTGCAGACCGACGACCTGCCGCGCCTGTCGGGCATCATGATCACCGGCGCGCAGAAGCACGCCATTTTCGAAGGAGACGGCAAGCCCAAGGTAACCGCGATTGGCGATCAGGTCGGTGATTACAGGATTCTTGCCATCATGCCGTCCGCGGTGAAAGTCGAAGGGCCGCACGGCACCGAACTTGTCAGCCTGACGTTCGACGCCAACAAGCGCACCGTCGTGACGCCGGTCTTCTCGGGGCCCGGTTTGCTCAACCAGTTTCGCCTGCAACGGCCGCCGAACTTGCCGGTGCCGCAGCCGCCCACGATGGAGCAGATGATGGGGCGCCTGCCTCCGCGCCTCGTTGATGGCGATCGCAGGTAAGGCATGCGGGTTTTTAAAGAACGGCGGTTGAGCTTCGGAGCAAACACCCTGACCGAGAGTGGCTGCCTTCGACGCGCGCGTTTCGTTTAGCCGTCCGGCCAGTTCAAGGCCAAGCCGCCTACGGCGGTCGCTGCGCGAGCCTTGAGCAGGTCGGCCGGCCAAACGAAGGGCTGACGTCGAAGAAAGCCTAATAGCGCGGCCGACTAACGACACTGTTTGACCGCCGAAATGCATACTCCGCAACTTGAGTCCGCCAAACCAAAAAACTTTTGTTCTCTGGCGCGCGCTGCAGAAACCTCCGCGACAGCCGGATTAGAAGTTTTTTGCTGCCTTTTTCAAAAAAGCAGGCGTGGCTTTCTTCCCGAGCCTTGAGAGACAAAACCTGAGACCGCGGACACAACAAACTTCCCCTCTACTACCAGCGCGCTTTGAGGCTGACACATCAAAAGCAAACAGTGCTCTTTGAAGAAGGTCCGACAACCTCGCAATCTCACGCCTGCACGAAGGTAGAGGACGCTGATGCAAGCAACACGTGCCGGCAGAACCAGGCCTTACCGTGGCGCAGGCGTCGGAGCAAAAGTTTTTTGCTTCTTTTTTGCAAAAAAGAAGGCCTTCCTTGCTTGCGAATGGCAGCCGCAACGCGGGCTGGTGTAACAAGCAGTTAGTTCCACAACAAACCGACGCGCCATCATGCCCGCGCCACCGAAGCCGAGTGTTTTCGCCAATAAGTTAGAGTATCGCGCAGCGTCTGCTCCCAAGCGACTTCAGGCCGCCAGCCGATCAGCGACTTCGCTCTGGACGCGTCGGCACATGCGACGGCGATGTCGGACGGTCGCAGGCGCGCGGCGTTCGTGCGGATGTCTGCGGTGACGCCAGCAAATCGCATCAAATCGTCCAGCACGTCGCCCACTTGCCGCGACGTGCCGGACGCGATGTTCAGCACGCAGGCCGGCGGCAGCATTGCCGCGTGGTGCAGAGCCAGCGCGTAGGCCCGGCAGACGTCGCGCACGTCCAGAAAATCCCGCCGTGCATCGAGCGCTCCCACCTCGATCACCGGCGCCTGCAAACCGGCTTCGATCCGCGCCACCTGCCGCGCGAACGACGCGACCACGAACGACTCCGACTGCCCGGGTCCCGTGTGGTTGAACGGCCGCATGCGCACCACGCGCAACCCCTCTTCGGCCATTGCCCCCAGCGCCAGGTCCGCTGCCGCCTTGGTCGCCGCGTAGGTGTTCATCGGCGCCAGCACTGTGGTTTCCGTCACCGGCGCGCCGCCGCGAAAACTCGCCCCGTATGCGTCTGCGGTCGAGACGAAGAGCAGCACAGCCTGTGGCGCCCAACGCAGCAGCGCGCGTGCCAGCAGCAGCGTGCCCTGCAGGTTCACCCGCCACGCCTGGTCCGGGTCCGCCCGTGCCGCCGGAACGGCGGACACTGCTGCCAGGTGCACGCATGCGTCCGGTGGATGCGCCCGGATTGCGGACTCCAAAGCGCGTTCGTCGACGACGTTGAAGCCGGCGGACACGATCGACGCTGCGGGGAACGCCTTGGTTAGACAGGGTAGCAGGTGTTGTCCGACGAAGCCCGCGGCGCCTGTGATCAGGATGCGACTGCAAGGGGCTAACACGTTGGAGATGCCGTAGAAGGAAGGCCTTCTTTTTCGAGAAGAAAAAGCAAAAAGCTTTTGCGGGCGCTGTCGCGGAGGGCTGAGACGGCACGTTTCAACACGGCGCACCGACAGGGAGCAAAAGTTTTTTGCTTCTTCTTTTCAAAAAAGAACCGTTTGCCTTGCTTCTGCATCAAAAGCCCGCAGCGGAGTTCTCTCAGGCAGCCATGCGAGCGCGGTGACGGTAGATGTCGGCGTCCACCATCTCGGCCACCATGTCCTGCAGGCTCGTGCTTGGCTGCCAGCCGAACGCCTGCCGCGCCTTGCTCGCGTCGCCGCGCAGCAGGTTCACCTCAGCCGGCCGCAGCAGGTCCTGGCCGAGCAACACGAACTCGTCGGCTTCGAGCGACGCCTGCGAAAACGCCAGCTGACAGAAATCCCGCACGGTGATGCTCGTGCCCGTCGCGATCACGTAGTCGTCGGGCGTGTCCTGCTGCAGCATCGTCCACATCGCCTGCACGTAGTCGCGTGCGTGTCCCCAGTCGCGCTGCGCATCGAGGTTGCCAAGCCGCAACTCGCGCGCCAGGCCAAGACGGATCCGTGCCACTCCGTCGGTGATACGGCGCGTGACGAACTCGATCCCTCGCAACGGGCTTTCGTGGTTGAACAATATGCCGCAGGAAGCGTGCAGCCCGTAGCTTTCGCGGTAGTTGATCGTCATCGTGTGGGCGTAGAGCTTGGCGCAGGCGTAGGGGCTGCGCGGGTAGAACGGCGTGCGCTCGGACTGCACCGGCTCGCAGACGCGGCCGAACATCTCCGACGACGAGGCCTGGTAGAATCGTGCTGCGGGCGCGGCAATGCGCACAGCCTCCAGCACGTTCACCGCGCCGATGCCCGTCACCGCCCCGGTCAACGTGGGTTGCTGCCAGGACGCTGCGACGAAGCTCTGTGCAGCCAGGTTGTACACCTCGTCCGGCTTCACCAACTGCATTACGCGTATCAGGCTGGACAAATCGAGCAGGTCGGCATCTGCCAGCTCCACCTGCTCGGTCACGCCGAGCCAGCGCAACCTCTCGAGGATCACCTCGGACGAAGCCGACCTTCGCACCGCGCCCACCACACGATATCCGCGTCCCAACAGGAACTTGGCGAGGTAGGCGCCATCCTGTCCGGTCACGCCGGTGATCAACGCTGTAGGCAAATGGCACTTCCCCAGGACTGGCACGCGGTTCCGCGCGTATTTGGTTCACACGCTGCCGCTCATCGCTCGCAGCCTTCAAACAACAAGTTTGTGACTTGCCGGTTGCCTATCGGCGCGTGTGGCTCCTATGTCTACGCGAGCGCCCCGCCTCCGGATGCGCCGGGCAGAGCAGGAGACCTGGGGTGGACACGCTGGTGGAGAACGCTCGCCTCCCGGGCGCCGGGCTTTCCCAGTCCGGCGCCCGCGGCGACGCCTACGGACCGTCGTTGATCATGGACCTGCGACCCTGCTACGAGGGCTTCTCCGGCATCCCGCAGGAAGCCCGGCTGCTGTTTGCAATGTTCTCCGGCCTGCGGCTTAGACGGTTCGGCGGCCTGGCGTCCGGCATCCACTACACCTCGCGCCGGCGCAAACCCAAGACGCCCTTCGAGCGGACGCTCGAACAGACCAAAGTGTTGATCGCGCAGGACACCAGACGGGTGAACTGGGGTTTCGGCATCGAGCAACTGGTGCCGGGCTTCATCCGCCGGCGCCTGGTCAAGCCGCACATCCTGCTGACGGAGATGTTCCGCCGCGAGCGACTCGACTTGCAGCTCGACCCCGTGGTGTTCGAGGACTATCTCTGGATGAAGCTGTTCGACAACACGCTTCCCCCAAGCGACCGCCACATCCTGCAGCGCGCGGAGTACTACGCCACCGAGCTCGGCCACGAATACGCGCGCTCGATGAGCATGCTGCCGAAACCCTTCCAGCGCCGGGTCGACACGACAGGATGGGACCTGTTCTTTGCCGCCTCGGTCTCGCCCTACCGCGTGGCGCCCGGCACCTCGATGATGATCCGCTACTATGACGCGTTGCCGCTGCTCAGCCCGCACACCGTCGGCGAACCATGGCTGCACGCGTTGGGCCACGCCCGCATGCTGCAGCGAAACATCGAAGCGGGCGCCAGCTTCTACTGCGATTCCGAGCCGGTGCGCGACGACCTGCTGCGCCTGTTCCCGCAGGCCGAACGCCGCGTCCACACCATCCCCGTCACCGTCGCGCGCGCGTATTTTCCCCAAAGCTGCTCGCCGCAGGCCCTGCGCCACATCCTCACGCGCCGACGCAGCCCCGAGACCGGCGGCACGCGTGCAGTACTGCCGGCCCAGCTGCCGAAGCTGTTCATGGCGGTGTCTACGCTGGAGCCGCGCAAGAACTACATCAAGCTGTTCCGCGCCTTCGAGATCGCCCGCAACATGACGGCCGAACCCATCCAGCTGCTCGTCGTCGCCAACCCCGGCTGGCGGTCGGACGCGGAGCTGCGCGAACTGCGCGCCCTGGTGCGCGAAGGTGCGATCCACCTCAGCCGCGTTCCCACCTCCGAGCTGCGCGTTTTATACTCCATGTCGCACTGCGTCGTCTGCCCGAGCCGCGCGGAAGGTTTCGACTACTCCGGCGTCGAAGGCATGTCGTGCGGCACGCCGGTCATCGCGTCCGACATTCCCGTGCACCGCTGGGTTTACGGCAACGCCGCGGCGTATTTCGACGCCTACGACGAGGCGCAACTCGGCAGCATGATCGCCCGCTTCGCCGAGTTGCCGCGCCAGTCAGGCCACCTCGCCCTGTTGCGCGAACGCGGGCTTCGCCAGGCGGAACTCTACAGCCCGGAGACGATCGCACCACGCTGGGAGGCCGCTATTCAGCACCAGGCTTTGCAACCGGCAAAGCAAGCGGTTCTTTTTTGAAAAAAAGAACCAAAAAACTTTTGCTCTCTTCGGGTG
>CAXUIR010000072.1:0-5630 GCA_964251005.1 uncultured Acetobacteraceae bacterium
TGCCCTACATCGCCGGCGACCTCGGCGTCAGCACCGACAACGCGGCCTGGACGCTCACCACTTACCTCGTCGCCAACGGCGTGACGCTCACCATCTCGGCCTCGCTGGCGCGCCACCTGGGCCGCAAGCGCTACTTCCTGATCTCGATCGTCGGCTTCACCGTCTGCTCGCTGGCGTGCGGGCTTTCCACCAGTTTCGGCGAAATCCTGTTGTTTCGCGCGCTGCAGGGCTTCTTCGGCGGCGGACTGCAGCCGATGCAGCAGGACATCGTGCTTGACACTTTCCCGCCGGAAAAGCGGCAGGCGGCGCTCTCCATCACCGCAGTGGCCACCATCATCGCACCCGTGGTGGGACCGCTGATCGGCGGCTACCTCACGTTCAACTACTCCTGGCATTGGATCTTCCTGATCAACGTGCCCATCGGCCTGCTGACCATCTTCGGCGTGGTACAGCTGCTCGAGGACCCGCCTGAGATGGCGGAGCAGAAACGCAAGGCGCCGCGCTTTGACTGGATCGGCACCGGTCTGATCACGCTGGCGCTCGGCTGCATGGAGCTCGGTGCGGACCGCGGGGAGGACTACGACTGGCTGTCCTCCGGCTTCATCCGGGTGATGTTCGGGTTGTCGATATTCGGCTACCTCGGCGGCGTAGTCTACCTCACCACGGTCAAGAACCCCGTCGTCAACCTCGCCGTGTTCAAGGACCGCAACTTCGCGCTGTCCTGGTGGTCGATGGCGATGATGGGGTTCGCACTCTACGCCAGCGCCATCATCATGCCGTTGTTCTCGCAGAACGTGCTGGGCTACAACTCGGTGCTGGCCGGCTGGGTGCTGGCGCCGGGCGCGTTCGTGCTGTGCGTGCTGATCCCCATCGTCAGCCAGGTGCTCAACGTGGTGCCGGTGAAATGGGTCATCGCCACCGGCGGCCTGGCGTTGGCGGGCTCGCTCTACTACTCGATGAACCTGGTGCCGGACCTCGACTTCTACCACGTCGCCCTGTACCGGGCGGCGCAGACCGCCGCGCTGGCCCTGCTGTTCGTGCCGCTGAGCTCCAGCGCCTACTCGACGATCCCACCGGAGCTGAAATCGGACGCAGCCAGCCTGTTCACCATGGCGCGCAACGTCTACGGCGGCGTCGGCATCTCCATCGGCACCGCGCTGGTCACCGACCATTTGCAGATCAGGCAGGCGCATCTGGTGAAATACCTGGACCAGACGAACCAACCCTACAACGACCTGCTGCAGCACGTGCAACAGGCCGCGGTGACCTACGGCAGCTCGATGCAGGCGGCGGTGATGTCGGCACCCGGCCAGGTGTTCCAGATGCTGCAGGAGCAGGTCTCCACGCTGGCCTACACGGACGTATTCTTCATCATCGCGCTGATGTCGCTCAGCATCACGGTGGCTGCGGTGTTCATGTCGAACGTCACGCCGGGTGCCGGCGCGGGAGGCGGGGGATGAGTCCGGTGCGCGCCGCGTCTGCGGTGTTGGTGGTGTTGGCTACCGGCTGCACGGTCGGGCCGAACTACACGCCGCCGGCGCCGCCCCACATCGCCGCCTGGCGGAACGGCGACGCTGCCGATGCGGCCGTCAGCCTGACCACCGACCCCGACCCGCGCTGGTGGGCCGCGTTCGGCGACCCGGTAATGACGGAGCTGATACAAACCGCCATACGCGACAACCTCGACGTGCAGCAGGCGGTGCTGCGGGTGATCGAGTCGCGCCAGGCGATCGTGACCGCCGCGGCCGCAGGGCTGCCCAACCTAAGCGGCACCGCCAGCTACATGCGCGAGCAGCTCGGCGCCAAGGGCATCCTCGAATCCCAAGGCGTGTACAAGAGCCTTAACCAGCTCGCGAACCAGGCGTCCGGGGCTGCCGCCACGTCGCCGGTCGCCGGCGCCGCGTCCGGCGCCGCCGCGTCGAGCGGCGTCAGCACGGACTCGCTGCTCAACCAGATCACCCAGCCGGTGAACTTGTTTCAATACGGGCTGAGCGCCTCGTGGGAGCTGGACCTGTTCGGGCGGGTGCGCCGCTCCGTCGAGCAGGCGCGCGCGCAAAGCCAGGTGCAGGCGGAAGCCGCCAACGACGCGCTGACCAGCCTGGAGAGCGAGGTCGCGCAGGCCTACGTGCAGCTGCGCGGCGCACAGGCGCTGCGGGCGAGCCAGGAAGACAACGTCCGTTCGGCGCAGGACTCGCTCGCCCTGACGCAGAACCGCCGGGCGGTCCGGCTGTCCACCGATCTGGACGTGGACCAGGCGCGCACGCAGTTGCTGACCCTGCAGCGCCAGTTGCCGGAGTACGAGAAGCAGGAGCGCCAGGCGATCGACCGGCTGAACGTGCTGATCGGCAAGCCGCCGGGCACGCTGGAAGCGCGATTGCTGCAGCCCGCACCGTTGCCCAGCCTGCCTGCGGCGGTGGGCGTGGGTGTACCGTCCACCCTGGCCCGGCGCCGGCCGGACATTCGGGAGGCGGAGGCGCAGCTGCACGCGGCCACCGCCAGCGTGGGCGTGGCGGTGGCCAGCTTCTACCCGGACGTTTCGCTGACCGGCAATTTGGGCATCCGTGCGCTGGACGCGAGCTACCTCACGCGCTGGGCCAGCCACTTCTACTCCGCCGGGCCGAGCCTATCACTGCCCATTTTCCAGGGCGGCCAGCTGACGGCGAATTTGCGCCTGAACCGGGCGCAGGCCGCCGAAGCCGGGCTACACTACCGTGCCACCGTGCTCAACGCGCTGCGCGAGGTGGAGGACGGGCTGGTGTCGTTTCGCGCCGACCGGGTCGAACGGGACCGGCTGGCGGCGGTGCTGCGGTCCGGTGAGGACACGCTGTACCTGGCGAGCAACCGCTACGCGCACGGCCTGTCGGACTACCTGCAGGTGCTCGACGCGCAGCGCACGGTGGAGGACTCACGCCAGCAGCTGGTGCAGGAGGACATGACGCTGGCCAACGACGTGGTAAGCCTGTACCGCGCCTTGGGCGGGGGATGGGAGGCGCCGGGTGCGGCCAGCCAAGCGCCGGTCCCGCACGGCAGGCTGCCGCCGGTGCCGGCGGCGCTCGACAGCCTGGGGGCTGGGGGGACGTGATCCGGCAAGAAAGCAAGGCCTTCTTTTCTAAAGAAAAAAAGCAAAAGACTTTTGCGCCTGCTGTCGCGGAGGTTTCTGCAGCGCGCACCCAAGGGGGACAAAGTTTTGTTTCTCTTTCGGTCCTCGTTTTGAAGCCGGCCTGGTGAGTCAGGGGACGAGGTTTGTCGTGCACCGAAGCGGAATGGCGCGTTTTGGCCAGAGCACTTGAGCACAGGCAAAACGTGAGGTGCCGCCGGGCGGCTTTCTAAAACCGGCACAACAGGAACTGCTTGCCAGCCGGTCATCAATCCAGCATCGCTCAGCTCGGCAGCTACATTTCCAGGAAAATGGAAGTTGCGGCCGAGCACTTCCTCACGCGCGTCACCTGTGAGACGGCAAAGGGTACCGCTGGCGAACACGGTGGGCTGCCGGCTGCCCGGGCGTCCGTGATGATCGGCGACGTTCGTGTGATCCGCGCCGGGGCCGACAACGAACCGGTTCGTTGTCGCGCACGGCCAGCTCGGCATCGATTTGCAGACGTTCCGGGATCGGGCTCCCGTTGTGGAGGGCGTTGGGCGGACACGCTGCGAAATGCTAATGGGCCAGGAGATTGACCGTTCCGAAGCAAGAAAGGGCTTCTTTTTTAGAAAAAAAGAAGCAAAAAACTTTTGTCTCCGCTGTCGCGGACTCATTCGAGAGCGCGCGACAGCGGAGTCAAAAGTTTTTTGGTCCTTTTTTTCAAAAAAGGACCGCTTGCTTTCTGTGAGCCAGCATCAAGGCCGGCTGTTATAAGTCGCAACGACGGCTAGGATCGTCCCCAGGCTGGCGATGGGCACCAGCATCTGCACGGGACGAAGCGTCTGAAAGTAGCGGGGCACTTCGCCTTTTCGGGCGGCAATCGGATCGTACACGGCCATCGTCCCGTAGCCCAGCATCTGCAGGATCAACGACGGCGCCGCCCAGGGTGAGAGCAGGGACGCGACGCCAAGCACGAACAGCCAAAGCATGGTGGCCAGCTGTGACAGCAACGGCCCGCCCTCCTGGCGGAAGCTGAGGCCCCGGCGGACACCGGACAGGAAGCACAGCACGGCGCCTGACCAGATTACCGTCAGATGGACGGCGAGCGCGCCGGCAGCCCCGTGCAGGAGCAGGCACGCAAACGCCCCTGCAACGGTCGGCAGCATGGCGGCCCAGGCGAGTGCAAGGCTCTCCAGAGGAGTGCGACGCTGCGGGCTCTCGGTGCCGTCGTTAAGGTGGATGTTGCGGACGCTCATGGTGCGCCAACGACGATCGTCGCCTCTGGGTTCAACACCTATGCGAGGCTGCGCCGTTAAAGGCGCTCACATGTCCCTCTACGCCGGCCAGTCGGGGAAGGCCTCTCCTCACCGGACGGCCGTTAGCCGAAATCGGCGGAGCCGGCCACGTCGGGGACGGCACAAGGTTTTGGGTCGTTGCTTCGGGACCTCGGCGGGCAAAGCAGACGCTCATAGCAACACCCCGCCAAACATTTGATAGGCGGGTCGGATCGGTCAATCGGGAATGAACAGCGACAAACTTAGGGATTGAAGCGTCACAACCGCCAATTCGGCGGGACTTTACGGGTAGCTCCGGGATTAGCTCTGGCGGAAGGAGTGGGATTCGAACCCACGGTACGCTTTCACGCACACACGCTTTCCAAGCGTGCGCCTTAAGCCGCTCGGCCATCCTTCCGACGGGCGGAAGCTAGGCGAGCCAGCCCAGAGATGCAACCAGACCCCGGCAAGCGGAGTTCACCCGTTTACGCAACGGTTCTGCAGAGGAGCGGCAGCATGGGCATTGTCGCCAGTATGGCGTCCGTTCCTACGTCAGCGAATGTGCCGGCGACGACAAGACCGCTGACAACATCAAGCATTACACTTTCTATCCCCGTTGTCTGGCGACTCTGGCCACACTGCCGGACGCGATCTGGGGCGTTGGACGCGTCGTGCTGGACAGCGCCGAGATGGCCACGAAGGTGGCCCGGTCGGTAACGACTGCCGACCGCGCCGCTGCTGACGCTTCCCAAGTCACCGCCGCCGCCCGTGGCGTGGAGGATGCCCGCGCCGCCTCGCTGGCCCGGCGTTACGCCGAAATCGGCGAGGCTGCGCAGCGCCGCGCCCAGGCTGCCCAGAACCGCCTGAGCAGGTTCGTCACGTGTCAGGTCGTCGGCCGCGCCACCATCCCGCCTGGCATCTACTTTCTCACCACGGAAGTCACCGACGACAAGTCCAAGGTCGCTGAAATTTAGCGTATCCTAGGACAATACGTCTTCCACGTTCCGCGGTCCACCGCGTGAGCGGCCCCGGAACGTCCGTCGGTCTGCCCGACATGCTGCGGTTCGGCTATGGCACGGCGATCCCCTGCCTAGTTCTCTCAAGCGCACTGGTCATCGCTGGCTTCGTTCTTGCCGGCGCCGAGGTCGGCACCGGCATCACGCTCGCCTTCGCTGGCTTTCGTGCTTGCCATGGCGTTGGAAATGGCACGCCGTTACGTGCTCGCCACCAGACGCGCCATTCCCCTGTCTCGCACTCTCGTCTGGGTCGTCATAATT
>CAXUIR010000072.1:5640-9244 GCA_964251005.1 uncultured Acetobacteraceae bacterium
ATTGGCGCGTTGCCTGGCACCGCCTTACTCGCCGCCGGTGTCTTCACCGGCTGCTACGGAAAAACCTGCGCGGACCTGCCCCATTTCATGCTGAATTTTATGTTCGTCTGCTGCCTACTTTGCCTGCCCCTGATCCCGTTCGGTTACGGTCTGCTCCAAAAAGCCTCTTGGCTGCAGCCGGTCAGCCAATAAGAAGTTGCGGCTACACGCGCGCCGCCGGTTGAAACCGCGACAGCCTGAGAAAAGCTTTTTGGTTCTTTTTTCAAAAAAGAACCGCTTGCTTTGTTCTAAGCATCCATCTTCAGCGCCGCCAGAAACGCACTCTGCGGTATCTCCACCTTGCCGAACTGCCGCATGCGTTTCTTGCCCTCTTTCTGCTTCTCCAGAAGCTTGCGCTTGCGGCTGATATCGCCGCCGTAGCACTTGGCCGTCACGTCCTTGGAGAGCGCGCCCAGAGTCTCGCGCGCGATGATGCGGCTGCCGATGCTGGCCTGGATGGCGATCTTGAACAGCTGGCGCGGTATCAGCTCCTTCAGCTTGGCGCATATCGACCGCCCGCGCGTCTCGGCCACGTTGCGGTGGGCGATGAAGCTGAGCGCGTCGACAGGATCGGTGTTGACCAGGATGGAGATGCGCACCAGGTCGCTCTCCTCGTAGCTGTCCATCGCGTAGTCGAAGCTGGCGTAACCGCGCGAGATGCTTTTCAGCCGGTCGTAGAAATCGAACACTACCTCGTTGAGCGGTAACTGGTACACCGCCATTGCGCGGTTACCGACGTAGGTGAGGTCCACCTGGCGACCGCGTCGTTCGTTGCACAACGTGAGCACGTTGCCGAGGTAGTCGTCGGGCACCATGATGGTGGCGCGTATCCAAGGCTCCTCGATGCGGGCGATGTAGGTAGGATCAGGCATGTCGGCGGGGTTGTGCAGGTCCATCACCTCGCCGTTGTTCTTGTGCAGTTTGTAGACCACGGAAGGCGCCGTCGCGATCAGGTCGAGGTCGAACTCGCGCGAGAGGCGTTCCTGAATGATCTCCAGGTGCAGAAGTCCAAGAAAGCCGCAGCGATAACCGAAACCGAGCGCTGCCGACGTCTCTGCCTCGTAATGGAAACTTGCGTCGTTCAGCCGCAGCTTGCCGAGCGACTCGCGCAGTTTCTCAAAATCGTCGGCGTCGACGGGGTAGAGCCCGCACCAGACGACGGGGATGGACGGTTTGAAACCTGGCAGCGGCTCGGCCGCCGGGGTCCGATCGTCGGTGATCGTGTCGCCGACGTTGCAGTCGGCCACCGTCTTCATCGCCGCGGTGATGTAGCCCATCTCGCCGGGGCCGAGGTCGTCGGTGGCGATCATCTTCGGCGTGAACACGCCGCACTGTTCCACTACGTAGGCGTGCCCGTTGGCCATCATGCGTATCTTCTGGCCGCGGCGCAGCCGGCCGTCCTTGACGCGCACCAGGATCACCACGCCGAGGTATTGGTCGTACCAGCTATCCACCAGCAGCGCCTTCAGCGGTGCGGACGCCTCGCCGGTGGGCGGCGGCAGTCTGGTCACCAGCGCTTCGAGCACGCCCTCGATGTTCAGGCCGGTCTTAGCGCTGATCATTACCGCATCCGACGCGTCCAGGCCGATCACGTCCTCGATTTGCTGGCGCACCTTCTCCGGCTCGGCGGCCGGCAGGTCGATCTTGTTGAGCACCGGGACGATCTCGTGATGCGCGTCGATCGCCTGGTAGACGTTGGCCAGCGTCTGCGCCTCGACGCCCTGGCTCGCGTCCACCACCAGCAGGCTGCCTTCGCAGGCGGCCAAGCTGCGGCTGACCTCGTAGGCGAAGTCCACGTGTCCGGGCGTGTCCATCAAATTGAGCTGGTAGGTCAGCCCGTCATGCGCGCGGTAGGCCAGGCGCACGGTCTGCGCCTTGATGGTGATGCCGCGCTCCTTCTCGAGGTCCATGTTGTCGAGCACCTGGGCGGTCATCTCGCGGTCGGTCAGCGCGCCGCAGGCCTGGATTAGGCGGTCGGCGAGCGTGGACTTGCCGTGGTCGATATGCGCGATGATCGAGAAGTTACGGATCAGGGCTAGGGGGGTGTCGGTCATGTGCAGGGAGATAGGCGCAAAAGGAAGGAAGCGTAAGAAAGCAGTTCTTTTTTGAAAAAAAAGAACCAAAAAACTTTGCTTCCGCTGTCGCGCGCCGACAGGACAGAACCGCGACGGCCGCAGTAAAAGCTTTTTGCTTTTTTTTTCGAAAAAGAAGCGCTTGCTACCTTAGTGCCGCGCCGGAAGCATCTGCTCCACCCGCCGCGACAACTCCTGCACGCTGTAAGGCTTCGCCAGCACCGGAAACCGCAGTGCCCCCGGCGCCAAAGCCGCCGTGCTATACCCCGTCGCCAGCAGAACCGGCAGGCTTGGGAAGCTGCTGGCGATCGTCTCCGCCAGCTCGATCCCGCTCATGCCGCCAGGCATGACGATGTCCGAGAACACCAGATCGAAGCCGGGGCCGCTTTGCAGCAGGGCCAAGGCGGACGGCGCGTCCGGCCGGAGGTCGACCTTGTGGCCCAGGTCCTCAAGCACCGCCACGGCGAGTTCCGCCACTTGAGGATCGTCCTCGACGACCAGTATCTTCGTGACATCACTCTGGAAGTCGAACGCATCGGCCTCCTCGGCCAGGCCGGCCTGGGCCTCGCCCGGGGTCAACGTCATCAGCGTCTTGGCCAGCGAGGTGCCCCGTTCGGTCGCCAGTCGCATGTTGTTCAGCAGGCGGATCAGCTTGGGGTTGCCCGCCGCGTGTCGCTCGGCCAAGGCGAGGTTGCCGGCGATCACGGTCAGCACGTTGTTGAAGTCATGCGCGAGGCCAGTGGTGGCCTTGCCGATCTTGTCCTCGCGTTCCGGCTCGTCCGCGCCCCAGGGAACGCTGAAGTCAGGGCCGCTCATCGACGGCTACCTCGTGCGCCCGGCATCGCCGACACCTCATCGCAACCTGGCGCCCGTCGTCCTGCCAACCTCGTTCACCACCTTCTCGCTCAGGGCTTCGATCTCCTGGTCGGTCAGTGTGCGCTCGTGGGGCTGGAACACAACCTCGACGCCGATCGATTTTGTTCCAGGTTGCAGGCTAGGCCCTTCGAACACGTCGAACAACCGTACGGTAGCGATCGCTTTGCGGTCGGCGGACCGCGCCGCACGCAGAATTGTCTCGGCGGTCACGTCCGCCTGCGCCAGGAAGGCAAAATCCCGGGCGACGGCTTGCAACTGCGGCAGCTCGGGGGCGGCCCGCCTGCGTCGTTTCGGGTCGGCGATCGAGTCAAGAAACAGCTCGAAGCCGCAACACGGGGTGGCGAGGTCGAGTTGGGCGACGAGGCTAGGGTGCAGGGCGCCGAACCGGGCCAGCACGATCTTCGGTCCTTGCCGAACCACGCCGGATTGGCCGGGGTGGTAGTGCGCAGGTGCGTCGGCGGTGACGCTGAGCGCCTCCATCGGCACGCCGAGCCCGGCCAGCAGCGCCCACAGATCCGCTTTGGCAGCCATCACGTCGGCGCCGGTCGGCGTCGGCTGCCAATGCCGGGGCGGTTGACCCATGCGCAGCCCGGCGGCGACCAGCACCTGGCCCGCCT
>CAXUIR010000073.1:0-9075 GCA_964251005.1 uncultured Acetobacteraceae bacterium
GGAGAGGGGGCATGCGAGCGACTTACCTTACCGGATGCGTGCTGCTGGCCCTGGCCGGCACCGCGGCGGCGCAGGACCCTGGCCCGGTGGCTGGAGAGGCCACGACCAACCTGAAGGACGCGACCGTGGTGGCGCGCGGAACCACCATCAGGATCACCCGGCTGCCGATCCACACGGCTGCCGGTACGATCTACCGCGACGTGACGATCGAGCTGCACGTGGACCAGCAGGGTCGGGTGACTCTGGCGACCGACAGTGCCGGCCGGGCGATGGCCGCCGGGGTACCGGCAGGGGCCGCACCGGAGCGGGGCGCGGGCGGGCCGGTTTCTCCGGCCTCAGGGCCGGCGCGGGTAGCTTTGCAGTCGGTGCCGAGCGGGCAGGCGGCGCCGGGCGCCGGTGCGATCGAGCTGCCGCAGCAACCTTCTCCGCCGATCGTCTACCAGACGTTTACGCCGGGGACCTACACGGCGGCGGACGGCTCACTGATCCAAGTGGAGAGCCGCGGGATGGACCTGATCCACCACGTGCCGGCCTGGTCGCTGAGCTCGCCCACCGGGGCGGCGATCACCAGCGCTGTGTGGTGGTCCGGGCCGCCGTTCCTGAGCCCGCGGTCCAACCGGCTGCGCCGAGCGCAGATCACCGGCACGGACTACGCTTACGGCGTGTCCGACGAGGGCAGCGGCGGCGTGTTCGGCACCGGGGCGCTGATCGGCGTGAAGCAGGTAGGGCGCACGCTGGAGATTGTGAGCTTTCATCACGGGTGTTGCACGGATGAGGAGCAGCCGGTGGCGATGCTGAGTTTTACGCGCATCGGCGGCTGATCCGGTGGCGGTGCCGGGTGCGGGTTCTGATCGAGGCAGTGGAACAAAAAGGGCCTTCTTTTTCTGAAAAAAGCAAAATTTTTCGGCTGGCGCGCTGGGGGGATGCGGGCGATTTCTTAACCGGGATGCTGAGGCTGATACATAGAAAGCAAGAAGTCCTTTTTTGAAAAAAAGGACCAAAAAACTTTTACTTCCGCGCCTGCATCAAAGTTTAGGAAAATGATGCAGGCGCACATGCTGGCGGAACGAAGCCGTACCGTGGCGCAAGCGTGGGAGCAAAAGTTTTTTGCTTCTTTTTTTCAAAAAAGAAGGCCTTTCTTGCCTTGCGAATGTCAGTTTCGACGCGGGCTTGTATTAGTCGCAAGTCATCGACCGGGCTTATGCGGCCGGAGTTCCACGTTCCGCAGTTTCGGGCATTCCGATGGTAAAGACGATGAAGGCTGTAAGCGCGGCCGCGGCGGCGGCGAGGAAGGCAGGGCGGTAGCCAAAATGATCGACGATCAAGCCGGCAGCAAGTCCGCTCAGTGAAGCACCAACCCCCTGGACCGTGGCGATCGCGCCCTGCGCCAAGTTGTAGCGTCCCGTGCCGCGCATGATGTCCGCAATCACCAAGGGCGTAAGGGCGCCGAAGATGCCGGCCCCGACCCCGTCGAGCACCTGAACGCCGATCAGCCAGAAGCTGTCGTCCGAGAAGGTGTAGAGCACCGCACGGATAGGCAGGATGGCAAACCCGACCAGAAACAAAGGCTTGCGCCCCCAGGTCTCGGCGGTTCGGCTGACCAGCAGCGCGATCGGCAGCATCACCAGCTGCGCCGCGACGATGCAAGCCGACATCATGGCCGTTGCCTCACTGGGATGTGCGGCGGCCAGTTTTTGCCCCACCAACGGCAGCAGCGCGGCGTTAGCAAGGTGGAACAACATGACGCACAAGCCGAAGATCAGCAGCGGACGAGACGTGAAGAGAACGCCGTAATCGGCGGCGCCGGGAAGGGTTGTGGCGCTGCCGGAGACTTCGCCCAGATCGCGCGCCCTGTCGTGATCGATGGCGGCGGCAGGGATGCAAAGCACCGCCAGGCCCGCAAGCACGACGAAGACCGGCACGAGAAGAAACACGGCACGTTGCGAAAAGGCGTAGCCGACAGCGCCGGCGGCCAACGCGATCGCGACGTTGCCGGCATGATCGTAGGCCGAGTTCCGCCCCAAGCGATGCGCGAGCTGCTTTCGCGCGTAGAGGCCCAAGGTCAACGCCGCGGTTGCGGGGCCGAACACGTCCCCGACAACGGCCATCAGGGTATTTGCGATCGCCACGGGCCAGAACGTCGGCAGGGTGAAGATTACGATTGCGCCGACCGCAAGGATCACGAGCGCCGATACGATCGCGCCCCGCTTGGCGCGCGTCTCGTCGATCGCAGCGCCGATGGGTGTCTGGACCACCAGGCCGAGCAGCCCTCCGATGGTGGTTACCAGCCCCACTTCGGACTGCCGCCAATGCTGCTGGTTCACCAGGAACACGTTGAGATAAGGACCGAGCGCACCGCGCACGTCGGCCAGCAGGAAGTTGATGGCATCAAGGGACCAAGGCTGGAAGCCAGCGCGCTCCGCCTGCGGAAGGACGCCGTTCCCGTCCATGATCTAGTAGAGCGCGATGAGGGCGATCCCGCCGGTCATCAACGCACCACCCAGAACGCGCCAGGTATTAAGGCTGTGCTGCTGGATGCCGAACAAACCAAAATGATCAATGGCGAGCGACATCAGGATGTTCGCCGTGATGGTCAAGCCAGCAAACGGCCCGGCACCGATCTTGTCGACGAACAGCAGACCCATGATGACCGCGAACGCGCCGACAAGACCGCCGAGCGGCGCCCACCACGGCATGGACGCGATGCCTTTCGCCGAAGGCATAGGGTTCGGCAGGCAGAACCATAGCACAACCAGGAATGCCACGATCGGCAGGAACGAGACGGTGCTGGCGAGCCAGGGATCTTCGAGAGACTTGCGGAGTGCGCCGTTCATCGGCGGTCCCCAGGCCTGGAGCGCACCGGCGATCAGGATGAGCGGATAGAGCCAGGCGGCACTGACGTTCTGCATGATGGTCTCCAGAGCAGGTTCAGCCGAATGCGAAGGCATCGGCGAGGGCAAGGATGAGGGCCGGCGGCATCACCAGCGCGCCCAGCTTGAGGAAGGTCCAGGCACTCACGTCGTGGCTTTCCCGGCGCAGCGCGGTCAGCCACAGGATGGTCGCAAGCGAGCCGGTCACCGACAGGTTTGGTCCCAGGTCGATACCGATCAGCACGGCGCTGCGGACGTGGTCAGGCACCCGAGCCAACTCCACGGCGCGGCCGGCCACCAGGCCAGCGGGCAGGTTGTTGACCAGGTTGCAGCCAAGCGCGAGCACTACGCCGGACACCCAGGCCGCCGATGCGGCCGAACGATGGCCGAGACTCTGCAGAACATTGGCCAGCGAGGCCGTGACTCCGGTTTTATTCAGCGCCTCCACCAGCACGAACAGTCCGGCGACCAGGGGCAGCACGCCCCATGAGATGTGCTTCAGCACGTAGATCGGACTGCACCTAGCGCGAGCCACGACGAGCAGTGCCGTTACCAACCCGGCGAGAAAAGCCGGCAGGCCAAGCTGAAAATCGAAAACCGAGGCGGCCAGCAGCAAGATCGCGGTGGCGATGATGCCGAAAGCGGTTGTCTTGCCGGTGGCCGATAGAGTCGGGACCTCAATGTCGGTTGACACTGCGTGGTGCAGCTTCGCGCGCTGCGTCCAACGCAGTACGCCATACGTCGCGACGATGGAGAGCGCGGAGGGCAGAGTGTAGGTCGGCAGCCATCGCAGCAGCGGTGGCATGTGGCTGCCGTAGATGACCAGGTTTGCCGGGTTGGAGATCGGCAGCACGAAGCTCGCGGCGTTCGCGACAAAGGCGCTTATCAGCAGGTAGGGTAGCGCCTCCTCGGCCTTGGCCGCCTTGACGACTGCCGCGACCGCGGGCGTCAGTACGACGGCTGTCGCATCATTGGAGAGAAACACGGTCACGACCGTGCCGACCCCGAACACCAGGGTGAACAGCCGCGTGGCAGAGCCTTTCGCCAAAGCAGCGGCATGCGCAGCCAGCCACTCGAACAGACCTTCTTGCAGCGCCAGCTCCGACAACAGCATCATGCCGGTCAGGAACAGGTAGACGTCGGTTCCACGGACGACGCCGGACCATGCTTCGGCGGGCGACAGCAGTCCCAGCAGCAGCAGCGAACAGGCACCCGCGACGGCCCAGACAAACTCGGGCCAGGCAAACGGGCGAGTTATGACGCCGGCGGTTGCCAGTCCGGCGATAACCCAGGTGCACCAGGGCGAAGTCAGGAAGGCGCCGACCATTACCTTTGCCCGATGCCTGAAAAGGTCATGTGCGGGTTGCTTGAACGATGATACGCAAGCAAGCGGTTCTTTTTTAAAAAAAAGAACCAAAAAACTTTTGCGTCCTGGGGTGCACGCTGAAGGAAGCTCCGCGACAGCAGGGATAAAAGTCTTTTGCTTCTTTTCTTCAGAAAAGAAGACCTTGCTTTCCTTTTCGAGTGTCGACGGGTGGGCGTCCCGGGCCGCTGGTACAGGACGCAGCTGACGATGATGTGCGGTCCGGCTGGTCGTCTCATGATGCTGCCGAGCAATATCAGCAGCCGGCGACAGCCGAGACAAAAGTTTTTTGCTTCTTTTTTCAAAAAAGAAGCGCTTGCCTTGCCTTCGCTCTAGCTCCGCAACACCGCATGCACCGCCCCGTCCCGGCGCAGCACGTTCATCGCCACTTCGTTGCCCATTCGCCGAAGCACCACCGAGATCCGCCCGTCCCCCACAGTCAGGTTATGCAACGTCACCTCGCCGAGGAAATCCGGCAGGCGCGGCCGGTCGAACACCACGCTGCGTTCGGCGACGTCGAAGCGCAGCCCCAGGCACGCCGCCAGCGCCGCGTGCAAGGCGGTCGCCGCCCAGGCTTGCGGCGAGCAGGCCACCGGGTAGAAGGTCGGTCCCTGTCCGCGGCGGCGTGCGAAGCCGCAGAACAGCTCCGGCAGGCGGCGCAAATCCACGTAGAGCGACGCGTCGAACAGACCGGCGAACAGGCGTTCGGCCTGCGGCTTGAACCCGTAGCGCGCCAGGCCGAGTGCGATCACCGCGTTGTCGTGCGGCCAGACCGAGCCGTTGTGGTAGCTCATCGGGTTGTAGCGCGCCTCGCCCGATGCCAGCGTGCGGATGCCCCAGCCGTTGAAGAAGCGGCTGCCCATCAGCCCGTCGGCCACGCGTTGCGCGCGCGCCGGCGCGCAGATGCCGGTCAGCAGCACGTGGCCGGCGTTGGACGCGAGCACCTCGCAGGGGCACCGTTCACCGTCCAGAGCGAGCGCGTAGGTGCCCAGGGCCTCGCACCAGAAGCGCGCCTCAAAGGCGGTCTGCAGGCGCTCTGCCTTGACGCCCTCGGCCTGGGCGATGTCGGTGTGGCCCAGCAGGCGCGCGATGATGGTGGCCGCCCGGCGTGCGGCGTAGACGTAGCCCTGCACCTCGACCAGCGCGATCGGCCCGGTGGCGAGCGAGCCGTCGGCGTGGCTGATGCTGTCGAAGCTGTCCTTCCAGCCCTGGTTAGCGAGCCCTTCCTCGGTCTGGCGGAAGTAGCTGACGAAGCCGTCCGGGTCGCGCGCCGCGTAGGTGTCCATCCAGGCGAGTGCGGCGCGGATGTTGGCCCAGATGGCGGCGATGCTGGAGAGGTCGCCGGTGCGCTCGAGGTAGGCGCCGGCCAGCATGACGAACAGCGGGGTGGCGTCCACGCTGCCGTAGTAGCGGCGGAACGGCACCTCGCCCAGTTCGGCCATCTCGCCGCGGCGCACCTCGTGCAGGATCTTGCCGGGTTCGGCGTCGGACGCTGCGTCGTGGGTGGTGGACTGGTTGGCGGCGAGGTAGCGCAGCACGCCGGCGGCGATCGTGGGGTCCATCCACAGCACGTTCAGCGCGGTCAGGATCGCGTCGCGGCCGAAGGCGGTGCTGAACCACGGGATGCCGGCGTAGGGGTAGGGGCCGGTCTTCTTCTCGGTGGTCAGCATGGTGAGGTCGCTGATCGCGCGGCGCATCGCCTCGTTGAACACTTCATTCGAGGTCTCGATGCCGGCCGACGAGGCACTGCGCTGGCGGGTCCAGCGGCGCTGGTCCAGCATGCAGGAGAGGAACGTATCGGACGCGCGGCGCGGTCCCACGGCGCGGTCGCAGGCGGCTTCGACGAAGATCAGGCTGCGTCCGTGCGGCGGCAGGTGCACGTTGAACAACGCGCGGCCCTCGTCGATGCGCTCGGGTTGCGGTTGGAAGTGCAGCTCGGTGGCGCGGCGGCGGTCGTCCAGGCCGGTATAAGCCAGCGTCACGCTGTCGTGGGTGACGCCCGCCGGCTCGTGGCGCCCGTGCCGCGTGCGGTGCATGCCGCGCACTTCGAAGAGGTCCACGAAGTCCGCGCCGTAGCGGACCTCCACCTGGATGGTGCGCGCGGCGACGTCGAAGTTGCGGATGGAGATGCGCTCGTGACAGACGCCGTTCCACAGGAAGCGCGAGCGGCGGATGTGGATCAGGTTGGCGGCCAGGCCGTCCGGCCCGCATTTCGGCAGGTCCGGGTTGGCCAGGTCGCAGGTGAGCGTCGCGTTGTCGTCGCGCAGGGTGGAGCTGAGCAGGACGAGCTGGCGGCCGCCCACCACCAGCTCGAACTCGGAGAGGTAACGGGTGTCGTTGAAGTAGAGGCCCTGGGTGCCGCCCTCGCCGGGGCGGATGTCGCCGCGCTGGTCGAAGACGCCGAACATGTCGTTGTGCTTGAGCGTGTTGAAGCGCTGCTCGACCAGCGAGACCTGCGTGGTGATGGCAAAATCGTCCTGGTCCTGGGTGTGGTCGAGCATGCGTGCCTTTGGTCGCGGGAGGGTGTGAGTCCCAACCGCCGGGGGCAGGCTGCGTTCCCGCGCTTGCGGCGGTGGCTGCCCTGTGGCGGACACGGGAGAGAAGGCAAGCGGTTCTTTTTTGAAAAAAAGAACCAAAAAACTTTTGTTCCCTGGGTCTGCGCTGAGGAAACTCCGCGACAGCAGGACCGCGGTTCTTTGCTGCTTTATTTTAACTTTTGTCCCTGCTGTCGCGGCATTCCCGCAGCGTGCACCCAGGAGACAAAAGTTTTTTGGTTCTTTTTTTCAAAAAAGAACCGCTTGCCTTGCCTTACACTGCTTCCAAAAAGTGGACCGATCCTAAAACCCGACCCGCGCCCCCGCCAGCACGCTAGGCCCGGGCGTCTGATACCCGTTCGCCGGCTCGAAATGCGAGTTGGCGATGTTCTTGCCCCAGGCGAACAGCTGCAGCGCCGGTGTCATCTGGTAGGTGACGTTCATGTTCACCACGAAGCCGTTCGGCGAGAGGCCCTGCACGAAGCCTTCCGCCCCGGTGTCGCTGGTCAGGTAGTCCTGGAACGACCCGGTGTAGGTCAGCTCCGGCACGATGGTCAGTGCCGGGATGGGGGAGATGCGGAGGTCGGCGCTGCCCTGGTTGTACGGCCGGCGCAGCAGCACCTCGTGCGTGTCGAGGTCGCGGGCGTCGGTGTAGGTGTAGGTGAGGTCGGCCTGCAGCCAGCGCGCGGCGCGTAGGGTGAGCGTTGCCTCCACGCCCTCGGTGCGTGCGCGTGCGATGTTGACGGGCGCGTAGTCCGCGCCGTTCGGCTGCAGCACGTCCTCAATGAGGTCGCGGATGCGGTTGTGGAAGTATTCCACCGTGACGCTGGCGGTGCCCAGGCTGGTGGGCGGCAGGTCGGTGGTGACGCCGGCCTCGTAGCCGTCGCCGCGTTCGGGGCGCAGGTTGGGGTTGCCGACGAAGCCGTAGCCGAAGCCGTAGCTGTCGCGGCCGTAACGGTCGTTCAGCGCCGGGGCGCGGAAGCTGGTGCCGTAGGACGCCTTAATGTGGGAGAGCAGCTCGGGCAGATCGAAGGCGCCGCCCAGGCGCCAGGTGAACGCGTCGCCGGCGATGCTGGTCGCGTCCTCGCGCAGCTGGCCGGTGACGGCCAGGCGCTGGAAGGCGGTGGTCTGCAGGCCGGCGTAGCCGGCGTCCGAATCGGCGTGGGCCTTGACGCCGCCGGTGAAGTCCGGGCTGCCGAACGCGAGATCGTCGTTCTTGGTGTCGATGCGGTCGCTGACGTGCTCGTAGCCGAAGCTGACCGAATTGGCGGTGAGGAAGGCGTGGTCCGGCAGGCGGATGGTGTTGTTCCACTGTGCGTCGCCGCGACGCCCGTGGTAGCGGTCGTCGGACTGCGCCTGGTTCGGGTCGACCGGTCTGAAGGCTACGGTGTACTCGCGGTCGCGCTGGATGCCGGTGAAATACAGGCTGGTGTCCCAGGCGCCGTCCAGCAGCTTGCTGGTGACGCCGAGGCGGCCAAACAGGGAGGCGTCGTAGCCGGTGGCGTTGCCGGCGTCGAAATCGGGTTCGTCGTAGCCGTACTTGGCGTCGCGGGCGCGGAACAGCACCGAGAAGCGGGTGTCCTTGAACGGTGTGGCGCCGAGGTCGATCTCGGCCTGCTTGCTGCGGTCGCCGTCCGCCTCGCCGGTATAGATGGTGCGCTCGCGCTGCGGGGTCTGGTCGAAGCCGCGGGTGGAGAAGCCTTCGACGCTGGCGGCGTAGTCGTAGATGTCGAACCCGCCATGCACGTCGCCCTGTGCCAGCAACTGGTCCGGGTTGCCGCCGGCCAAGGTGAGGTGGCCGTGCGGGCTGCCTCCGCCGTGGCGGGTGATCAGGTTGATGACGCCGCCGATGGCACCCGAGCCGTACAGGCTGGAGAGCGAGCCGCGCACGACCTCGATGCGTTCGACGTCCTCCAGCGTGTCGACGCCGAAGTTGAAGGCGCCGCCGGGGTCGGAGGGGTCGTTGATCGGCACGCCGTCGCGCAGAACCAGCACGTGGTTGGAGTTGGTGCCGCGGATGAACACGCTGCTCTGCGAGCCGGGGCCGCCGAGCTGCACCACGCGCAGGCCGGGCACGGCGGCGAGCGCGTCGGTGAGCGAGACGTAGCCGCGTTCCTCGATTGTCTTGCGGTCGATGACGGTGACGCCGGCGGGCAGGTTTGCGACCTGGCTGGGCGTTCGGGTGGCGGTGACCACGATGTTCTCCGGACTGTCCGGGTTAGTCTGGGCGAGAGCGAAGATGGGGGCGGCGCAGGGCAGGATGACGAGGGCAGCGATACAGGTCGGGCGCATGGGTACGGGACTCCAC
>CAXUIR010000074.1:0-5383 GCA_964251005.1 uncultured Acetobacteraceae bacterium
AGCCGCACCAAAAGTTTTTTGCTGCTTTTTTTCAAAAAAGCAGGCCTTGCTTTCTGTCCGCCGATCAACGCGCCGGGCCGCCGGTATCAGCGAGCATCCTGCCCTTGAAGTCCGACAGGTCGCGCACCGTCCAGCCGCCGCCGAGTGCACGCACCAGATCCACGTCCGCCTGCACGCGCCGGGTGCGCAGGTCCGTCGCCGTCTGTTCGGATTGCAGCTCGGCCGTTTGGGCCACGACCACGTCGAGGAAGCTCGTCGCGCCGTCCTTGTACAGGTTCGTCGTCATCGTCACAGTCTGCTGCGCCGCCCGCACGGCCGCATCCTGCTGCGTCGTCTCCTGGCCCAGCAGCCGCAGCTGCGAGAGCGCGTCTTCGACCTCCTGGAACGCGGTCAGCACCGCCTGCCGGTAATGCGCCTCGGCCAGGTGGAACTGTGCGACGGCCGCCGCCTCCTGCGCCCGCCGCAGCCCGCCTTCGAACAGCGGCAAGGCGAGCCCCGGGCCAATCGCCCAGAAATCGTTCGGCAGGCTAAACAGCTGGAAGCCGGTGTCCTGCAGCCCGTAGAGCACGTCGAGCGAGAGCCGCGGGTAGAACGCCGCGCGTGCCACGCCGATGGTGGCGTTGGCCGCCGCCATCTGCCGTTCCGCAGAGGCCACGTCCGGGCGGCGTTCCAGCAGCGTGCTCGGCAGCCCGGCCGAGAGTTGCGGCAGCGCCAGCGTCCACGCGGTGGGCGGCAGGCTGAACCCGGACGGCAGGCGCCCCACCAGCACCGCGATCGCGTGCTCGATCAGCGCCCGCCTGGCCGTGGTGTCGATGATCGCGGCGTCGGCGTTGCCGAGCTGGGTCTGCGCCCGGCTCACGTCGATGCCCGAGGCGATCTTGCCGGCGAAGCGGTTCTGCGTGATGCGCAGCGCCTGGCGGTAGGCGCTGGCCGCGTTCTGCAGCACCTGCGACTGCGCGTCGAAGCCGCGCAGCGTCAGGTAGTCGTCGGCCAGCTCGGCGTGCAGGCTGAGGCGGGTGCCCTCCACGTCGGCCGCCGTCGCCTGCGCCGCGTATCGTCCTGCCCGCACCGCGTTGGCGACGCGGCCCCACAAATCCACCTCGTAGTCGGCCTGCGCGCTGATGCTGTTGTCGAGGTACTGGTTGGCCTGCCCGGGGCGGCGCGTCGGCCGGCGGTCGGACTGCCTGTCCTCGTGGATCTGCCCGCCGATCGACAGCGTTGGATACAGCCCGGCCTGGGCCTGCGCCGCCTGGGCGCGCGCCTGCTGCAGTATGTCCAGCGAGGCGGCGAGCGTCGGGCTGGCCCCGTCCACCTGCGCCTCCAGCCCGTCGAGCACCGGGTCGCCGAACACCACCCACCAATCGCCGCGCCGGAGGCTGTCGGCCGGCTGCGCGGGCTGGAAGACGGCCGCTTCCCGGTAGGTGACCGGCACGGTGGTCAACGGCGCGTGGTAGTGCGGCGCCAGGTTGCAGCCCGACAGGGTGGCGATCAGGCAAACTGCCAGCGGCGCCTGCCACCGTGCCAGCCGCCAAGCCGGCCCTGGTGCGGCGGCCGGCAGGCCGGTCGCCCGCGGCACCGGCCATGGCGCCGGCTGCCGAGCCGGCCCCTGGGCCCAGCGTCGAGCCCGCGATCGATACAGTCCGTCCACGCGCAGCCGAGCCCCCGCCCTATTCCGACGCCGTGGCGGCAGACGCCGGCGCCGCCGGGCTCGCCTTGTCGGCGGCGACGTTGACCTTGTCGCCGTCCTCAATGGTGTCGAGCGGCGTGCTCACCACCCGGTCGGCGGCGTCGATGCCGCTCTCGATCTCGATCTCGGAGCCGAGGTTGCGGCCGATGCTCACGTCCTTCATGACGACGCGGCTGTCCTTGTCCACCGTTGCCAGCTGCGCGCCGTGGGCGCGGAAGATCAGCGCGCTGGCCGGCACACGCAGCACGCCCTCGCTGCCGGGCACGTCGAAGCGCACGTCGGCGAAGGTGCCGGCCCAGAGCTTGCCCTCCTTGTTGGGCGCCATCAGCTCGACCAGCACGGTACGGCTCTCCGCGGCGACGGATTGCGACGTGGTGGCCAGGCTCGCCGGGAACGTCCGGCCTGGGTATTGCGGCTCGGTCAGCGTTGCCTGCATGCCGGGCCGCAGCTCGCTGGCGTAGGCCTGCGGCACGCGGACGTAGACGCGCATCTCGTGCATGTCGGCCACCTTGAACAGCGGTATGGCCGCACTCGACCCGCCGGTGATCAGCGCGCCCACGTCGGTGTTGCGCGCCGTCACCACGCCGTCGAACGGTGCGGTCAACTTCTTGAAGCTCTCCAGCGCGCGCAGCCGGTCCACGTGCGCCTTCTGTGCGTTCACCTCGGCGTGGCGCGCGCTGGCATCGCCCTCTTTCTCGTCGGCGGACTGCACGGACACCGAGTTCGACGCGAGCAGTGCGTGCCAGCGCTTGGCCGTGAGGTCGGCCAGCGTGGACTGCGCCTGCGAGGTGGCGAGGTCGGCCTGCGCCTGCGCCAGCTCCTCGTCGAGGTCCGGCGTGTCGATGGTGGCCAGCACCTGGCCGGCATGCACGTGGGCGCCGATGTCCTGGCTCCAGCCGGCGAGGTAGCCGCTGACGCGGGCGTAGATCGACGCCTCGTAGAACGCTTCCACGTCGCCGGGCAGGGCCAGCTTGCGCGGCGCGTCGTCGTGCGTGGGGTGCGCCACGCTGACGGTGACCACCGCCTGCTGCGTCGTCCAGGTGGCGAGTTCGGCGTCGGTGCGGTGGCGGGTGAAGATGCCCCAGGCGGCGGCCGCTGCCGCCAGCACCAGCACCACTACGGCGAACAACCCGAGCCGCTTCGGCCGCCCGTGCGGCGCGCGGTGCCCCTGCTGGTGGCCCTCCGCATGGGTGGTGCGGTGCTCCGCCTCGTCGTCTTCAGCCATGGGCGGGATGGCCAGCGGCCGCGTGTCGTCCGGCATGTTGTTCACTCCGCCGCCTGGGAAGCTGCCATGGATGGTTGTGCGCCGCGGGGCAGGTCGCCGCCCGTCCGCGCGGGCAGGTTCTCGCGCTTGTGGACCAGGCTGAAGATGGTCGGCACCACGAACAGCGTGGCGGCAGTGGCGAACAGCAGGCCGCCGATCACCGCTCGGCCCAGCGGCGCGTTCTGCTCGGCGCTGAGTGCCGTGGGTGCGAGGCCGATGCCCATGGCCAGCGCGGTCATCAGCACCGGGCGGAAGCGCGTGGCACCCGCCTCCAGTGCCGCCTGCAACGCGTCCATGCCGCTCTCCATCCGCTCGCGCGCGAAGCTGATGACCAGGATGGAGTTGGCGGTGGCCACACCCATGCACATGATGGCACCGGTCAGCGCCGGCACCGACAGCGTGGTGCCGGTCAGGAAGAGCATCCACACGATGCCGGCCAGCGCGCCGGGCAGGCCCATGACGATCACCGCCGGGTCAGTCCAGCTTTGGAAGTTGACCACGATGAGCAGGTAGATCAGCACGATGGCGAAGGCGAGGCCGCCGAACAGCTGGCCGTACGCCTCCTTCATGGTGGTCACCTGGCCGCGCAGCGTCACCTGGCTGCCGTGCGGCAGGCCGTGCGCCTCCTCGCGCAGGATGCGGTCGATGTCGTCGGCGACCGCGCCGAGGTCACGGCCCTGGTTGGTGGCGTAGATGTCGATCACCGGGCGGACGTTGTAGTGCGAGACCACGGCGTCGCTGGTTTGCGTGTGCACCTTTGCCAGGCCGCCCAGCAGCTCCGTCCTGTTGCCTGACCCCAGCATGGTGTTCTGCAAATTGCCGATGCTGTCCACGTCGTACTGCGGCGTCTGCACCACGATCGGGTAGGACACGCCGTTATGCGGGTTCAGCCAGAAGGTCGGCGCGGTCTGTATGCTGCCCGCCAGGCTGTCCAGCATGGAGGTGGCCGCGTCCTTCTCGGTGATGCCGACCAGCGAGGCGAGCTGGCGGTCAACGTCCACCCGCAGCGTCGGCTCGTTGAACGCCTGCTGGATGCGCGCGTCGGCCACACCCGGCACCCGCGCGATGCGCGCCAGCAGGCGGTCGGCGTAGGCGCGGTTGGCCACCAGGTCCTGGCCCACCACCTGCAGGTCGATCGGCGCCGGCAGGCCGAAATTGACGATCTGCGTGGTTATGTCGGCCGGCAGCAGGGCGAACACGGTGCCGGGAAAGTGGCGCGGCAGGTAGGCGCGCAGGGCGCGGGCGTAGTCGTCCAGCGTGGCACCCTTCAGCGTGATGAGGATGTCCGCGTCGCCGCCGCTGATGGTGCCGGAGTTGCCGTAGGCGAGGTTGATGCCGCTGACCGGCAGGCCGATGTTGTCGACGATCGTGTCGAGGTGCGAAGGCGGAATGACGTGGTCGCGGATCGCCTGCTCGATCCGGCCGCACAGGGCGGAGACGTCCTCGATCCGCATGCCGGTCTGCGCGCGCACGTGCAGCTTGATCTGGTCGCTGTCCACCGCGGGGAAGAAGTTCTGCCCGAGGAACGGCACCAGCCCGAAGGAGAGCAGCACGGCCGCGAAGAACCCCGCGATCACGCGGGGCCGGTGCGCCAGAGCCAGTTCCAGCAGGCCCACGTAGCCGCCGCGCACGCGCTCGAACCGGCGCTCGAACCCCTTCTGGAAACGTCCGAAGAAACCCGGGCGCACGGCGGGTCCGGCGTGGTGCACGTGCTTCTGCAACAAAAAGTTGGCCAGCGTCGGCACCAGCGTGCGCGAGAGGATGTAGGAGCCGATCATCGCGAACACCACCGCCTCGGCAAGCGGGCGGAACAGGAAGCCGGCGACGCCGCTGAGGCTGAACATCGGCACGAACACGATGCAGATGCACAGCAGCGAGACGGTGGCCGGCACCACGATCTGCCGCGCGCCGTCCAGGATCGCCGTTTCCACCTCCTTGCCGCTCTCGAGGTGGTAGTTGATGTTCTCGATGGTGACGGTGGCGTCGTCCACCAGGATGCCGACGGCGAGTGCCAGGCCGCCCAGGGTCATCACGTTGATGCTCTCGCCGATCACCGAGAGCATCGTCAGCGAGAACAGGATCGCCAGCGGGATGGACACGGTGATGATCAGCGTGGAGCGCCAGCTGCCGAGGAAGATCAGGATCAGCACGCCAGTCAGCCCCGCGGCGATCAGCCCCTCACGCACCACGCCCATCACCGCCGAGGTCACGAACACCGATTGGTCGCCCACTGCATCGAGCTGAAGGCTGGGCGGCAGGCTGGCCTTTATCTGCGGCAGGATCGCTTTGACGTTGGCAATGATGTCGAGCGTGGAGGCCGAGCCTGATTTCAGCACGGTCATCAGGACGGCGTGGGTGCCGTCCTGGTGGACGATGTTGGTCTGCGGCGGCGAGCCGTCGCGCACGTGCGCCACGTCGCGCATGGTCACCAC
>CAXUIR010000074.1:5393-9062 GCA_964251005.1 uncultured Acetobacteraceae bacterium
GGGCGGCCACCACGTCCTGTGCGGACAGACCGCGCGCCTGCAGCGCGTGGCTGTCGAGGTCGATCTGGATCTGCCGCACCTTGCCGCCGTAGGGCGAGGGGATGGCCGCACCCGGAACGGTGGCCAGCTGCGGGCGGATGAAGTTCTGGCCGTAGTCGAACAGCCTGGCCTGCGACAGCGTCTTGCTGGACAGCGCAAGCTGCAGGATGGGCACGCTGGAGGCGTTGAACTCGAGGATCTGCGGTGGCGTGATGCCGGCCGGCAGCGCTTTCAGCACGGTCTGCGAGGCGGCGGTGACCTGGGCCAGCGCCGCGTTGATGTTGACGGTCGGCTGGAAGAAGATCTTCACCACGCCGTAGCCGAACATCGACTGGCTCTCGATGTGAGCGATGTCGTTGACCTGGCTGCTCAGCGTGCGTTCGTAATAATAGATGACGCGGCCGGACATGTCGTCCGGCGACAGGCCGTTATACGACCACACCGCGGCGACCACCGGGATGCCAATGTTGGGCAGGATGTCGGTGGCGGTGCGCACCGCGGAGAGCACGCCGAAGATCAGGATGAGCACCGCCATCACCACGAAGGTGTAGGGGCGGCTCAGGGCCACTTTGACGATGCCGATCATCTGCGCAGTCGCTCCGTCACCTCAGCCGCCGCAGGCTGACCTATCAGTTCGCGCACATCGCCCCATCAAAATCACTCTGCGCGCGTCGTCTGACACGCACAGGAGATGGCGAACCAGCGCGCGTAGCGCTACTATATTCCTTGTTAGTGCGATGCAGCAGGGCAGCAGGGCATGTGTTCCCGGCGCCACATCAGGCGAAAACAACACCTTCGCACCGTTGCTGTCATCGTTCTTTCACAACAAACTCCAGCCGCGTCAGTATGGTGCGCCGCGCCGCCAAAAGAGCGGTAACAACCTGGAGAAACCCATGGGCCTGCGCCTATCCCGCTCGACCCTCATGCTCGCGTCAGCGCTTGCCTTGACGGCCAACTGCCCAACGCTGGCCGCCGCGCAGGACGGCAGCGCCCAGCTCGGGTCGATCGAGAAACAGATCCAGGCGCTGCAGGCCGAGCTGCGGCACATGAAGTCCGAGATGGCGCAGCGCAACCGCGAATTGAAGTCGGCCCGCAGCACCGCCTACGCGCCGCCGCCGGCAGCCAACCAGCCGGCGCCGATCACCCCGCAAATCCCGACCGGCTACGCGCTGGTGCCCGCGGTGCCCGGGACCGCCGGCGGCTCGCTGTCGCTGGTCAAGATCGAGACGCCGCCGCCGCTGCCGAAGGGCTCGTTCCAGATCGGCGCCGTCAACGTGCAGCTCGGCGGCTTCTTCGAAGGTGCGAGCTACTACCGCTCGCGCAACGAGGTCACCGACCTCACGTCGAACTTCAACTCCGCCATCCCGGTGCGCCAGAGCCCGCTCTACCACGAGGCCGAATCCGGCTTCAGCGCGCGCCAGACACGCTTGACCGCCAACATCACCGCCTCGCCGGACGAGGTCACCAAGCTGGACGCCTACGTCGCCACCGACTTCCTCGGTGCCGCTCCCACCGCCAACTACAACGAGAGCAGCAGCTTCACCCCGCGTATCCGCGAAGCCTGGATCCAGTATGCACGCAGCGACTGGGGCTTCTACGCGCTGGCAGGCCAGAGCTGGACTTTGGCCACGATGAACACGAAAGGCGTCGACCCGACCGCGATCAACGCTCCGCTGCAGATCGACCCGCAATACGTCGTCGGATTCAACTGGGCGCGCCAGGCGCAGTTCCGCCTCGCCAAGAGCTTCCTCAACAACCAGTACTGGCTGGCGTTGTCCGTAGAGAACCCGGAGACCATCGTCACCGGCACCGCGCCCACCATCGCGGGCAGCACCATCAACCAGACCAACCCGGGCACCGGCGTGGACGGCAACACCATCGTCTCCACCGTGCCGGCGGTGGCAGCGGGTGCGGCCGCCTCCTCGGTCGCCGGATCGCCTGCCTATTCCAACAACTTCGCGCCCGACGTCATCCTGAAGGGCACCGCCGACTACGACCTCGCCCACCTCGAGGCGTTCGGCCTTGGCCGCGTGTTCAACGACCGGGTGAGCCAGCTCGGCACCGGGCAGAACAACACGCAGATCGGCGGCGGTGTCGGCGGCGGCGCGCTGGTCCACGTGATCCCCAAGAAGCTCGACGTGCAGCTCAGCGGCCTGGTCGGCGAAGGCGTCGGCCGCTACGGCACGTCGCAGCTGGCCGACAGCACCTACAACTACCAGGGCAAACCGGTCCCCTTGCCCGGCTACAGCGTGCTGGCCGGCGTGGTCGGCCACCCCACGCCGCAGATCGACCTCTACTCCTACGTCGGCGTCGAGCACGTGAGCGCGCGCTACGACCTGGGACTCGTCAAGGGCAAGGTCGCGACGCTGGCCGGCTTCGGCAGCCGCCTCATCAACAACGAAAGCTGCGAAACCGAACTGGCAACAACACCTGCCACCTGCAGCCCCGCAAGCTCGGGCGACGGGCAGATCAACTTCGGCGGCTGGTACAAGTTCATCCAGGGCCCGTTTGGAAAAATGCAGGTGGGCGCACAGTACTCCTACACGCGGCGCTACCTGCTGCAGGGTATCGGCAAGACGCCGAAGACGGACGAGAACATGGTGTTCTTCAGCTTCCGCTGGTATCCGTTCACCTGAGAACCGATTCTTTGGACGGCTTGAGGGATCTCTCAAGTCGTCCAAGAGAGCAAGGCAAGCAGTTCTTTTTTGAAAAAAAAGAACCAAAAAAATTTTGCTCTCTGTCGGTGCGCGTTGTTGAGACGTGGCGTTTCACCAGTCCGCGACAGCGCTGACTAACGCTTCTTGCTGATCATCCCCACTTCCGAGGGATTGCGTCAGCGAGGCCTGGCGATGAGGCGGGACCTGCTTCTTTGAAAATACGCAGCAAAAAACTTTTGGTCCTGCTGTCGCGGAGTCTCCCGCAGCGCGCGTCCAAGAGAACAAAAGTTTTTTGGTTCTTTTTTCCAAAAAAGAACCGCTTGCCTTGCCTCGCCGCCTGCGCACTCACCGCATGCACCACCACCAGCGTCATCGACAGCGAGAACCCCTCGAAGAACCGCCCGCCGCAATGGACGGATTACTGGAGCCTGCCCGTCGACGTGCACGGCGCGGTGCCGCACCTGCCGCAGCCCGCTCTGGCCGCGCTGTTTCCCACCGTATCGCCGGCCCCGCAGCCTGCGCGGCGTGTCGAGCTGTTCGTCAACCCGGCGAGCCTGCCGCCCAACGACGCGCTGTGCAGTCGTACCGACCTGTTCGTGCCCGGCGTGCAGTCCGGCGCCTACGCGTTCCTCGCCGGCGCCCTGTGCAACGGCACCTCGGTGGTGACCTATGCCACTGCGCACGTGCTCACCGCCGGACTCACGCCGGACCAGGTCCGCGGACATCTCGAGATGATGCACCTGCAGCTGTGGCAGGCGCTCACCTACGGCAACAACCATCCTGAACAGGTGCATCCGAGCTGGATGTACGGTCCGTAACGCCAGCGCCCGGAACGCGAGCCAAAAGCAAGGCCTTCTTTTCTGAAGAAAAGAAGCAAAAGACTTTTGATCCGGCTGTCGCGGACTCTCCCTCAGCGAGTACTCAAGGGAACAAAAGTTTTTTGGTTCTTTTTTTCAAAAAAGAACCGCTTGCC
>CAXUIR010000075.1:0-9032 GCA_964251005.1 uncultured Acetobacteraceae bacterium
GGGGGGGGGGGCCCCCGGGCCCCGGGGGCGCCACCCCGGCTCCGCCGGCCGGGGCGCCCGGGCCCCCCCCCCTGGCCTTGCCCAAGTTTGGCACAGCCCTCGCCCCCATGTAGAAAGCGCCAACTTTCCACGCGAGCACGCACCCTTGAGCGAGACCACCGACAACCCAGAAGGCCACGGCGACACCCAGCCGGTGACGCTAGAGGAGGAGATGCAGCGCTCCTACCTCGCCTACGCCATGTCCGTCATCGTCAGCCGCGCCCTGCCGGACGCGCGCGACGGCCTGAAGCCGGTGCACCGCCGCATCCTGTTCGGCATGTACGAGGCCGGCTACACGCCCGACAAGCCGTATCGCAAATCCGCCCGCATCGTCGGCGACGTGATGGGCAAGTATCACCCGCACGGCGACGCCAGCATCTACGACGCGGCCGTGCGCATGGCGCAGACGTTCTCCATCCGCGTGCCGCTGATCGACGGCCAGGGCAATTTCGGCAGCGTGGACGGCGATAGCCCGGCGGCGATGCGCTACACCGAAATGCGCCTGGCGCAGGCTGCGATGTTCCTGCTGGCCGATATCGACAAGGACACCGTCGATTTCAATCCGAACTACGACGAGAGCGAGCAGGAACCGGTCGTCCTGCCGGCGTCGTATCCGAACCTGCTGATCAACGGCGCCGAGGGCATCGCCGTCGGCATGGCCACGCGAATCCCGCCGCACAACCCCGGCGAGATCATCGACGCGGCGCTGGCGTTGATCGCCGACCCGGCGACCTCGCTCGACGAGCTGATGGCCATCGTGCCGGCGCCGGACTTTCCCACCGGCGGGCTAATCATCGGCCGCGCCGGCATCCGCAGCGCGTTCGAGACCGGGCGCGGGTCGCTGACTTTGCGCGCACGCTGCGAGTTCGAGGAGGTGCGCCGCGACCGCCACGCGATCATCATCACCGAGCTGCCCTATCAGGTGAACAAGGCGACTCTGCAGGAGCGCATCGCCGAGCTGGTGCGCGCCAAGCAGATCGAAGGCATTGCCGACATTCGCGACGAGAGCGATCGGCAAGGCATGCGCGTGGTGATCGAGCTGAAGCGCGACGCCACCGGCGAGGTGGTGCTGAACCAGCTGTTCCGCTTCACCAACATGCAAATCAGCTTCGCCTGCAACATGCTGGCGCTGGACCGCGGCCGTCCGCGCACGATGGGTCTGCGCGACCTGCTGATGTGCTTCGTGGATTTCCGCGAGGAGGTGATCCTCCGCCGCAGCCGCTACGAGCTGTCGAAGGCGCGCGAACGGGCGCACCTGCTGGTGGGTCTGTCGATCGCGGTCGCCAACATCGACGAGGTAATCAGGCTGATCCGTGCCAGCCCTGACGCTGCCGCGGCGCGTGCTGCGCTGATGGCGCGCGAGTGGCCGGCCGGCGACGTGGCGGCACTGCTGGCGCTGATCGACGACAGCGGCAACATCATCGTGGGCGAGAGGGTGCGGCTGACCGAGGCGCAGGCGCGCGGCATTCTGGAGCTGCGGCTGCAGCGCCTGACCGGGCTTGAGTCCGAGAAGATCGACGCGGAGCTCAAGGAAGTTGCGCAAAAGATCGGCGAGCTGCTGGAGATCATCGCGAGCCGTCCGCGCCGCATGGAGGTGATGCGCGACGAACTGGTGCGCGTGCGCGCGGAGATCGCCACGCCGCGCCTGTCCGCCATCGTGGACTACGCCGCCGACCAGGACGACGAGAGCCTGATCGAGCCAGGCCAGATGGTGGTCACCATCACGCGCGATGGCTTCATCAAGCGCACACCGCTGGAGACGTACCGCGCGCAGAACCGCGGCGGCCGCGGCCGCACTGCTGCCGGCACGCGCGGCGACGACATCGTGGCGCGCAGCTTCAACGCGCATACCCACCAGTGGGTGCTGTTCTTCTCCAGCGGCGGCAAGGCGTTCCGCGAAAAGGTGTGGCGCCTGCCCGAAGCAGCACCGACCGCGAAGGGCCGCGCTCTGGTAAACCTGTTGCCCGAATTGGGTGCGGACAAGATCACCACCGTGCTGCCGCTGCCGCAGGACGAGACCCTGTGGGAGAGTTTGCACCTGGTCTTCGCGACGTCGAGCGGCAACGTGCGGCGCAACCGGCTGTCCGATTTCGGCCGCATTCGCACCAGCGGACTGATCGCGATGAAGCTGGACGAGGGTGACCACCTGGTGGGCGTCGCCACCTGCCGCGACGGCGACGACGTGTTCCTGGCGACTCGGCTTGGCCGCTGCATCCGGTTCCAGATCACCGACGACACGTTGCGCGTGTTCGCCGGCCGCGAGTCCGCCGGCGTGCGCGGCATCCGGCTGACGGCGCATGACGAGGTGAACAGCCTGGCCGTGCTGCGCCACGTGGACGCCAGCAACGCCGAGCGCGCCGGGTTCCTGCGCGCCATCGCCGCGCGCCGCCGCAGCACCGGCTACGAGGAGGAGGCGGCCGAAGTGATCGCCGAGCCGGTGGCCGCCGAGCCCGGGCAGGAGGAGGAGGACGCGGCCGATCTGGTGCTGGCCGCCGAGCGCGTCTCGGACCTCGAGGCTGCGGAAGAGATATTGCTGACCGTCACCAACGGCGGCTTCGGCAAACGGTCTTCGGCGTATGACTACCGCGTCACCGGCCGCGGCGGGCAGGGCATCACCAACATCATGCTCGCACCGCGCAACGGCACCGCCGTGGTGGCCACCCTGCCTGTACGGCGCGGCGACGACGTGATGCTGGTGACCGATGCCGGGCGGCTGATCCGCGTGCCGGCCGACCAGGTGCGCATCACCGCGCGGCAGACGATGGGAGTGACGCTGTTTCGCCTCAGCGAGGGCGAGCACGTGACCAGCATCTTTCCCGTGCTGGAGGTGGCCGTCGCCGTCGGCGAAGGCGCTGGCGGCGACGAGACGAGTGCCGATCTAGGCGTGGAGACGGGCGCAGATCTCGGCGTGGGGACGGGCGCCGATCTCGGCGACGAAGCAGGCCCGGAGGCCGGCGACGAGACGGGCGCCGACCCCGGCGATGAAACCAGCGCCGATCCCGGCGACGGCGAGACAGAGACAGGACCGAACGATGTCTGAGCGCGTCGGGATCTATCCCGGCACGTTCGACCCGGTCACCAACGGCCACCTCGACATCATCTGCCGCGGCGCGCGCTTGGTGGACCGGCTGGTGGTGGGGGTTGCCGAAAACATCGGCAAAGGACCGTTATTCGGTCTCGAAGAACGTGTAGAGCTGGTGCGCGAAGAGTGTGCGGCAATCAGCAGGCGCGTCGGCACGCCGATCGAGGTGGTGAGCTTCGGCACGCTGCTGATCAGCTTCGCACGCTCGGTCGGGGCCGCGATGCTGATCCGCGGCCTGCGCGCGGTTTCCGACTTCGACTACGAGTTCCAGATGGCGGGCATGAACTACCGGCTGGACCCGAACGTGGAGACGGTGTTCCTGATGGCCAGCGAGCACCACCAGTTCATCTCCTCGCGCTTCGTGAAAGAAATTGCGCGGCTGGGCGGAGATGTTTCGAGTTTCGTGCCGGCGTTGACGTTGCAACGCACGCTTCTCCGTGTGCGTCAGCCAGACGAGACCAAGAATGGGGAGACCAAGGATGCTTAGACGCTCGTTGCTGGGCCTGTGTGCTGCGGCGGCGCTGGTGGGTGTGGCGGTAGCCCAGCCCGACGTGCCGGACGCGCCGCCGCCGAAACTGGACCCGCAGAACACGGTGTACATGGACCTGCCGAGCGGCCGCGTGGTGATCCGGCTGCGCCCGGACCTCGCACCCAAGCACGTGGCGCGGATCAAGCAGCTGTGCCGCGACGGGTTCTACGACGGCACGCCGTTCCATCGCGTGATCGAAGGCTTCATGGCGCAAGGTGGCGACCCCACCGGCACCGGCGAGGGCGGCAGCAAGTATCCGAACGTGCCGGGAGAGTTCAGCACCACCGCGCACTTCCTGCGCGGCGCCGTCGGTGCGGCGCGCAGCCAGGACCCGGACAGCGCCAACAGCCAGTTCTTCATCATGTTCGCGCCGAACAGCAGCCTGGACGGCCAGTACACCATCTGGGGCAACGTGGTTTCCGGTATGGACCTGGTGGACAAGATCAAGCGCGGCGACGCGGACAACAACGGCAAGGTGGATCAGCCGGACCGGATCGTGCACATGCGTGTTGCGGCGGACGTGAAGTAAGCAAGCGCTTCTTTTTCGAGAAAAAGAAGCAAGCTTTTATCGCGGCTGTCGCGGCTTTCTCCGGCGAGCGCGCGACAGCGGAGTCAAAGTTTTTTGGTTCTTTTTTTCAAAAAAGAACTGCTTGCTTCGTTTCGGCAGTTAGGAATTGCAAATGTCAGACACCGACCCAGAAAACACGCTGTACCTGGACCTGAAGTCCGGCCGGGTGACCATACAGCTTCGCCCCGAGCTCGCCCCCAAGCACGTCGAGCGGGTGCGCATGCTGGCGCGCGAGGGCTTCTACGACGGCACGCCGTTCCACCGCGTAATCGAGGGCTTCATGGCGCAGGGCGGCGACCCCACCGGCACAGGCACCAGCGGCAGCAAGCATGGCACCCTGCCGGCGGAGTTCACCCGCACGGCGAAGTTCGTGCGCGGCACGGTGGGCGCTGCGCGCACCGGCGATCCGAACAGCGCCAACAGCCAGTTCTACATCATGTTCGCGCCTGCGCCGCACCTCGATGGCCAATATACCATCTGGGGACAGGTGACGGACGGCATGGAGCACGTGGACCAGATCAAGCGCGGGTCCGGCAGCGGCGGCACGGTGAACGACCCGGACCGCATCGTGAAGGCGCAGCTCGCGGCCGACGCGGCGGCGTGATCGGCCTGCGCGCCCGGATCATGGGCGGGCAGGGTTGACCTGTCGGGCAGCATGCCCTTTTAGGTGACGGAGCGAGCCTGTAGCTCAGTTGGTAGAGCACGAGACTTTTAATCTTGGGGTCGTGGGTTCGATCCCCACCGGGCTCACCACTAGGTTGGACGTTGACTTGCCGGCACGGCGAACCGTCAGTCGCGGTGCTGGCGGTCGCGGCTTTTGCAATGGCGCCGTCGTAATCGTGCGCGTGCACATGGAACGACTAGCGCATGCACGGTTGCCAAACCCTGGTGTTACTTTTGTTGGCTGCGACGTCTTGGGCAACCGGCGCAATGTTGGTGAACAAGCAAGCAAGAACCTTCTTTTTCGAGAAAAAGAAGTAAAAAGCTTTTGCGCCGGCTGTTGCGGACGGCTGAAACGACGCGCCTCCTTCCGGCGCATCAGACGGGAACAGATGCTTTGGTTCTTTTTTCTAAGAAAGAACCGCTTGCTTCACGCTGGCGCACCCGGAAGGACTCGAACCTCCAACCCCCAGATTCGTAGTCTGGTGCTCTATCCAATTGAGCTACGGGTGCAGCGGAGGCGGCGGTGTAGCCTGGCACGATTGCCGCTGCAAGCCCCTAAGCCGACACCCGGTTCAGGCTTTGTCCAGCTCGCGCAGCACCGCTTCGCCCATCACGCCGGTGCCCACGCGGGCGGCGCCGGGCGCCATGATGTCGGCCGTGCGCAGGCCGTTGCCCAGCACGCGGACGATGGCGCCGTCGAGGTCGGCCGCAAGCTCCTCCATCCCGAAGGAGGTGCGCAGCAGCATCGCAAAGCTCAGCATCTGCGCCAGCGGGTTGGCGATGCCGCGGCCGGCGATGTCGGGCGCACTGCCGTGGATCGGCTCGTACAGCGCGTGACGGCCGCCGTCGGGTTGCACCGCGCCCAGCGTCGCCGACGGCAACATGCCCAGGCTGCCCGTCAGCATCGCGGCCAGGTCGGACAGCAGGTCGCCGAACAGGTTGGTCGTCACGATCACGTCGAACTGCAGCGGCTGCCGCACCAGCTGCATAGCGCAGTTGTCCGCCAGCACGTGTGTCAGCGCCACGTCCGGATACTCTGCCGCCTGCAACGCCGTCATCGTCTGGCGCCACAGCAGGCCACTTTCCATCACGTTGGATTTCTCCACGCTGGCGACCCGCTTCTTGCGCTTGCGCGCCAGGTCGAACGCTACCCGTCCCACACGCTCGATCTCGTGCGTGGTGTAGACTTCCGTGTTGACGCCGCGCTTGCTGCCGTCCGGCAGGGTTTCGATGCCGCGCGGCTGACCGAAATAGATGCCGCCGGTGCTCTCGCGCACGATCATCAGGTCGAGCCCGCGCACGACCTCCGGCTTGAGCGAACTGGCGGGGATCAGCGGCTCGTAGACGATGGCCGGGCGCAAATTGGCGAACAGGCCGAGTTCCTGCCGCAAGCCAAGTATGGCTGCCTCCGGCCGCTTGTCGAAACCGACATTGTCCCATTGCGGCCCGCCGACGGCGCCGAACAGCACTGCGTCGGCGGATTTAGCCAGGGCCAGCGTGCTTTCGGCCAACGGGGTGCCGCGTGCGTCGATGCTGACGCCGCCCACCAGGTCTTCTTCAATGTCGAAGCCGACGCCGCGCTTGCGCGCCATCCAGTCGATCACGCGTTTGACTTCGCGCATCACCTCGGGGCCGATGCCGTCTCCCGGCAGCAGCAGCAGTTTCTTGCGCGCAGTCATCGTCCCACTCCCCACGGCGACACAACACATGAGCAGGACGCGCGCCGCCCGCCACGGCTGCGACCTGTGCAAACAAGCCGTGCCGTGCGCTCGCAGACATCAAGCCTTGTTCGGCGGCACGTCTAGCGAAGTTCTATCCGCGGCAACCAAGCTTGCGCCTGCTGCCTGCCGGTTTCGAACGCATCGATCGAGTTGCCGCGCTTGAGTGTCTGACCGATCTCGTCGAGGCCTTCAAGTAGCATGTGGCGCCGCAACCTGTCGGTGGTGAACGCAACTTCCTCGCCGTTCGGCCGAACCACAACTTCGCGTTGCAAGTCCACGGTCAAACGCGCGTTGCCGCCGAGACGCGCGTCGTCCATCAACAGGTCGCACACCGCGCGCGGCAGCGTCACCGGCAGGATGCCGTTCTTGAAGCAGTTGCCGTGGAAGATGTCCGCGAAGTCCGGTGCTATCACGCAACGTATGCCGAAATCCAGCAGCGCCCAGGGCGCGTGTTCGCGCGAGGATCCGCAGCCGAAATTCTCGTGCGTGATGAGTATCTCGGCAGACCGGTAGGCCGGCTGGTTGAGCACGAAATCCGGCCGCTCGGCGCCGTCGGCTTGGTAGCGCAACGTGTCGAACAGGTGCACGCCCAGGCCGCTGCGCTTGATCGTCTTGAGGAAACGCGCAGGGATGATCTTGTCGGTGTCCACGTTGGCCATCGGCAACGGAGCCGCCACGCCGGTCAGCGTCGTGAACGCGCGCATCAGGTAAGCGCCCGCACGTCGGTCAACCGCCCTGTGACAGCGGCCGCCGCGGCCATCGCCGGGGAGAGCAGGTGGGTGCGCCCGCCTGGGCCCTGACGGCCCTCGAAATTGCGGTTGGACGTGCTGGCGCAACGCTGCCCCGGTGTCAACTTGTCCGGGTTCATGCCGAGGCACATCGAACACCCCGCCTCGCGCCACTCGAAGCCGGCGTCGAGGAACACGCGGTCCAGGCCTTCTGCTTCGGCCGCCAGCTTTACCAGGCCGGAACCGGGCACCACCATCGCGCGCACCCCGTCGGCAACGCGCCGGCCGCCAACGATGCTGGCTGCATCACGAAGATCCTCGATCCGGCCGTTGGTGCAGCTGCCGATGAACACCACGTCGATCGGCAAACCGTCCAGCATTTGGCCAGGCGAGAGCGCCATGTAGCGCAGCATGCGCAAAACGTCCTCGCGTTTGGCCTCGTCTGCGATCGACGCCGGGTCGGGCACCGTGCCGGTGATCGGCGCAACCGCCTCCGGGCTGGTGCCCCAGCTCACCATCGGTGCGATCTCCGCGGCGTCCAGCACCACGACCCTGTCGTAGGCGGCACCTTCGTCGGAGGCCAGGGTGCGCCAGTAAGCGACCGCGTGGTCGAACGCGTCGCCCGCCGGGGCGAACGGGCGGCCGCGCACGTAGTCGAACGTCACGTCGTCCGGGGCCACCATGCCGGCGCGCGCACCCGCCTCGATGGACATGTTGCAGACAGTCAGGCGGCCGGCCATGCCGAGCGCGCGGATCGCCTCGCCGGCGTACTCGATCACGTGGCCGGTGCCGCCCGCCGTGCCGATGCGGCCGATGATGGCGAGCACGATGTCTTTCGCGGTGACGCCCGGGCAAAGCAGGCCGTCCACCCGCACCAACATGTTCTTTGCAGGACGCTGCAGCAACGTTTGCGTCGCGAGCACGTGCTCCACCTCCGAAGTGCCGATGCCGAACGCTAGCGCGCCCAGCGCGCCGTGCGTGGAGGTGTGCGAATCGCCGCAGACGATGGTCATGCCGGGCAGGGAGAGTCCTTGCTCGGGTCCTACGATGTGCACGATGCCCTGGCGTGCATCGAGCAACGGGAAGTAGGGCACGCCGAACTCGGCCACGTTGCGCTCGAGCGTCTCCACCTGCAGACGGCTCTCCGGCTCGGCGATGCCGGCGCGGCGGTCGGACGTAGGTACGTTGTGATCGGTTACCGCGATGGTTGCGTTCGGGCGGCGCACTTGGCGGCCGGCCATGCGCAGTCCTTCGAAGGCCTGGGGCGAGGTGACCTCGTGGACGAGGTGGCGGTCGATGTAGAGGAGGCAGGTGCCGTCTTCCAGCCGCTCTACAACGTGGGCGTCCCAGACTTTGTCGAACAGCGTCTTCGGCATGGGCGGCTCCTGTGCAGAAAGCAAGGCCAGGGGCTCTGCCCCTGGACCCCGCTAAGGACAGTCGTCCTTAGAACCTGTTTGGTTAAAGGGTTTCAGAGAGGGGCCGCACGCGTCGTGGCTACAGCCTCGTCGCGCCCCTCTCTGAAAACCCTTTAGGCGAAGCCGGGGTCTGGGACCGACTGGCCCCGTCATGCGTAGCGTGCGTCGCACGACGGGGTCCAGGGGCAGAGCCCCTGGCCTAGCATCCCACGCCCCGGGCTTGCCAGCACCCCCCCGCGCGCTATGCATGCACCTTCCGGGAGCCTGGACGATGGAAGACGACACCG
>CAXUIR010000076.1:0-290 GCA_964251005.1 uncultured Acetobacteraceae bacterium
AGCGTGCACCCGGCGCGCGGTTGCGGGCGGCGCTGGCCGGCGCCACGCACGTGGTCTGCTGTGCGCATGCGCGGCACGCGGCGGCTGTCATCAGCGCGGCGCCGGCGGATGCCGCGTTCGTCTTCCTCGGCAGCACGCGCAAATACACCGCCTGGCCGGACGCGCACGGGCGCGGCGTGATGGCCGGCGAGGCGGCGTTCCTCGCTTCGGGCCGCCGCGGCGTGATGCTGCACCCGACGATGATCTACGGCGCACAGGGCGAGGACAACGTGCAGCGCCTGGCCGCCCTG
>CAXUIR010000076.1:300-3727 GCA_964251005.1 uncultured Acetobacteraceae bacterium
CCCCACGCTTACCTCCGCCGCCCCGGGCGCGCACACCGGCCCGCCCCGGCCCGCCCGGCGGCGCCGCCTGCCGGTGGTGCCGCTGCCCGGCGGCGGCCGCGCGCTGGTGCAGCCGATCCACCAGGACGACTTGACGCGCTGCGTCCGCGCCGCGCTGCGGGTTGGTTGGACAGGGGCTGAGACATTGGTGATCGCTGGGCCGGCGCCGGTCAGCTACGCGGATTTCGTCCGCGCGGTCGCTGTGGCCGCCCACCTCCGGCCGCCGCGCATCCTGGCCGTGCCCGCCGCTCCGTTGCGCCTGCTGGCACGGCTGCTGCCCGCGCTGCCGGGCCTGCCCCGGATCGGGCCCGACGAGGTACGCCGCTTGACCGAGGACAAGGCGTTCGACACCGCGGCGATGACGGCCCGGCTCGCGGTCGCCCCGATGGCGTTGCAGGCGGGCCTGGCACGAAGCTCGCTGAGTGGCGACGGTTGGACCACCCGCCCGGCTACTGATCCCAGCCGTCCCGGATGCTGACGCACAGAAAGCAAGCAGTCCTTTTTTACCAAAAAAGGACCAAAAAACTTTTGACTCCGCTGTCGCGCGCTCTCCGAATAAGTCCGCGACGGCGGAGTCAAAAGTTTTTTGCTTCTTTTCAAAAAAGAAGGCCTTGCTTGCTTAAGAACGGTCAACTGTCACGCCGCTGGTATGACATAGGATCGTAACGCAGCCATTCGTTGCAACCGGCGTTGTTCGCCTGACATAGAGAGAGGTGTGCATGCCGAAACTCGCAGCTGCCGTCGGCCGGTTGCAGGCCAACAACCCCGCCGACGTGCGAACCGTGCAGTCGCTGCTGAACCGGTGCGCAGTGCGGCCCGCCCTGGTCCGGCTGACGGTGGACGGCATCTGCGGCAGGCTGACGGAGCGCACCATCGTGGCGGTTCAGGAAGCTGCGCTGCACATGAGCGAGCCGGACGGGAAAGTCGATCCTTCCGGCCCGACGATGCGGTTCCTCGCGACACACTGCGTCCCGCCGCACCCGCGCCGCAGCCGGCCGCGTCGCCACCCTTCCTCCCACCCGCCGGAGGCGCCTGCAGCGACGACGAACCCGGGCGATACGTTCGTGCCGCCGGCCAATGCCGACCATCAGCAGCTCTCCGACGACGACTACGTGGAGGCTGCCCATGCGCTGCATTGCGAGCCGGCCGCGATCAAGGCGATCGCGCAGACCGAGACGGGTGCGGAGGGCGCGTTCGACAGCCAGGGCCGACCGTCTATCCTGTTCGAGCGGCATTTCTTCCACCGTCTGACGCAAGGCCGCTTCGACGCCAGCGACCCGGACATCTCCAACCCGCACCAGGGCGGCTACGGCAGGTTCTCCGAGCAGTACCCGAAGCTCGAGCGCGCCATGAAGCTAGACCACGCGGCGGCCCTTTGCTCGGCGTCCTGGGGCAAGTTCCAGATCATGGGCGACAACTACAGGCAGGCGGGCTACCAGAGCGTGGACGCGTTCGTGGACGCGGAGAAGCGCTCGGTCCAGGACCACCTCGCGGCGCTGGTCTCCTACATCAAGGCGGACCCGCCGATGCTGCGTTGCCTGCAGCAAAAGGACTGGACGGGCTTCGCCTCCCGCTACAACGGGCCCAGCTACCGGGAGAACGACTACGACACCAAGATGCGGCAGAACTACGAACGGTTCGTGAAGGCAGCATGACCAACCCAGCCCCACTCGCGTGTCTTCTGGCCGCCGGCGTCGTGCTCGGCTGGCGCACCGGCCACGCCGCCCCGCTCACGCTTGCCGCCACGCCGGATGCTGCCGCCCTGGCGACGGTGCGCGCGGCCGCGTCCGGTGCCGGCCTGCGACTGTCTCAGCCGAGCGTGCTTGCCGGCCAGTCGTTCCGGCTTCTGAGCGACGGGCACCCGGTCGGCGACCTCGTCTCCGGCCGGGGCACGCTGCCGGCCCTGGCCGCCGATGCCAACCCGATCTCCGCCTGTTTCGTGGCGCTTGTGCGGCCGCACGGCACGCCTGAACTGCTCGTGACCATCGGTGCAGGCGACTGGGAAGCCGAGGCGTGCAACGGGGTGTCGGCCGTGGGTCTGCTGCTGCCGGCCGACGGACGCGACCGCGCGGCGATCATCTACAAGACGAGCGCGGCGCACGGCTCGCCGGTCGAGCCGGTGGTGGTGTCGTGGAGCACGACGGAGAAGCTGAGCATCGATGCCGAAGCGACAAAGCGTGCGTCGCTGGCGGGGGCTGCGAGCGTGGCGGACGTGCGGGCGTCGTTAAAGTAAAGCAAGCGCCTTCTTTTTCGAGAAAAAGAAGCAAAAAGCTTTTGCGAGCGCTGTCGCGGAGTCTTCGGAGACGGATACTCAGGAGACACAAGTTTTTTGGTTCTTTTTTTCAAAAAAGAACCGCTTGCTTTCTTCAAAGGCCCGCTTGCCTTAACCCATCCAGCGCGATCTGCACCGCCAGCGCCGCCAGCAGCACGCCCAGTATCCGCCCGGCCACGCTCGCCCCCGTCTCGCCCAGCGCGCGCGAGATCCACTTCGCCCCCAGCAGGCACAGGAAGGTGGCGCCCACGCACACCGCCACCGCCGCCTCGATGGCCAGTATCTTCCACGGATCGCCGCCGGCATGGCTGTGCAGCACCACCATCGTGGTCATCCCGCCGGGCCCGGCGATCAGCGGGATGGCCAGCGGGAACACCGCGATGTCCTCGTCCGTGCGGATGGCCACCTGGCGCTCGTGGTCGGTGTCGCGCACCGCGTGGCCGCCGCGCACCATGTCGGCCGCGGTGACGAACAGCAGGATGCCGCCGGCCACCCGCATGGCTGGCAGGCCGATGCCGAGTGCCGCCAGCAGCCCTTCCCCGGCCAGGCCGAACACCGCCAGCACGCCGAACGCCACCACGCAGGCCCGGCGCGCCTGACTGTTGCGTTCGGCCTGCGTGTCGTTGGGAGTCATGGCGGCGAACACCGCGGCGGTGCCGGGCGGGTCCACGATCACCAGCAGGGCGACGACGGCGTAGAAGAAGGTGTTCAAGTTGGACCAGTGCACGGGATGGGCTTTCCGACGACCAAGGCAAGAATGTTCTTTTTTGAAAAAAAGAACCAAGAAACTTTTGTTCCTTTGCGACCCGTCTGACGAGACTCCGCGACAGCACTGACAAAAGCTTTTTGCTTCTTTTCTCGAGAAGCGCTTGCCTTACTTCGGCAACACCGACGCCCGAGCCGGATACTGCATCACCAGCAGCTGCGAGGAATGCGAGATCCACACGTGCACCCGCCGCAGGAAATCCGCACCCAGCAGCACGTCGGCGACGCTGGCCGGGGCGAAACGGTTGTCCAGCAACAGCGACACGAAGCGTGCGTCCGTACCGGGGTTCGCCTGGTCGATGATCCGGACCGGCACGTCGCGCAACACCAGGTCGCCGATCCGCATTTCGT
>CAXUIR010000076.1:3737-9025 GCA_964251005.1 uncultured Acetobacteraceae bacterium
ACGCCACCCTGCGCGGCCCGAAGCCGCCGCTGGTCTGGTGACCCGGCGCGCGCAGGCCGGCCAGATCGATGCCCAGCCGTGCGGCGGTGGTGCGGAACATGATGGTGGCCGGCGCACCGCTGTCGACCAGCGCGCGGAACGTCACGCCGCTCATTGTTATCCGCACCACCGGGACCGTGTTGATCCCGCCCGGTTGCAGCTTCGCGCTGTACAACGGCGGCCGGATCGCCACTTCCGGCTTGCTGCACTCCGTATGGTCGAACAGGATCAGGTGTCCGCCCACAAGGTCCAGGTCGACGTCGTAGGCGGCCAGCATGTCGGCGCCGAACACGCCGGCAAGCCCGGCCGCACGCAAGCCGTCCGGCAACACCACGCCGCCGACGGACTGGCCGCTTGCGACCACGCCGCCCAGTTCGAACCGATCCGCCGCGCCGCGGTAGGCGTGGCTGCTGCCGCCGATGCCGAAATCCTCCGAGCGCAGCTGGTGCAGACCGACGCCGAGGCGTGCGGCTGCATTCAGGTCGAGTGCCGTGCCGGAAGATCCTGTATCCAGGACAAGGTTTGCCAACTGACCGTTGATGCGGGCGGCGAGCACGGGATGGCCGGCAACGTTGGCGAGCGGTGCGACGGTGACGGCGGGAAGCGGGGCGCAGAGGAAGAAGAAAGGCAAGGCCTTCTTTTTCGAGAAAAAGAAGCAAAAAGCTTTTACTACGGCTGTCGCGGACTCTTCCACACGGCACAACCAGGGGAGCAAAAGTTTTTTGGTTCTTTTTTTCAAAAAAGAAATGCTTGCTTACTTCGCTGCCCTGGCCGCCTTCACCCCCCGCCGCAGCTTCGCCATCCCGCCAACCCAACGCTCGTAATTGTCCGTCTTGTTGCGCATGTAGTTGGCCACGTTCGGATGTGGCAGGATCATGAATCGCCCCTCGCGCAGCCCCTCGAGTGCGGACTGCGCCACCTGCTCGGCCGTCAGCACGCCGTCCACGTCGGCCGAACCGAAGAAGCCGCCCACCACCAGCGGCGTGGCCACGCCCTGCGGGCACAGCACGCTGACGCCCACGCCCTGGTCGCGCGTCGCGATGGCCAAGCTCTCGGCAAACCCGATGGCAGCGTGCTTGGTGGTGCTGTAGGTGCCCGATCCCACTTGGCTGAGCAGCCCGGCGGCCGACACCGTGTTCATGATCCAGCCGGAGCGGCGCGCAACCATGCCCGGCAGCACGGCACGCGCGGCGTAGACGTGCGCCATCACGTGCACACCCCAGTTGCGCGCCCACACCGCGTCCGGCGCGGAGGCCGGGTTGTCGAAATCCGGGTCGATGGCGATGATGCCGGCGTTAGAACAGAACAGGTCGATCGGGCCGGCTTGGGCCTCGGTCTCCGCCACCACGCGCTGGATGTGCGCCTCCTGCGTCACGTCGCAGGCGTGCGCGATGCCGCCCATCATCGCCGCGGTCTCCTGCGCACCCTGCTCGTTGAGGTCGGCGACGGCGACGTGGCGGGCGCCCTGGGCCGCGAAAAGCTGTGCCATGGCACGCCCTATGCCGCTGCCGGCGCCGGTGATGACGATGGTTTTGTCCTGGACGTCCATTTCACTTCCTGTCTGAAAGCAAGCGAGGCCTTCTTTTTTGAAAAAAGAAGCAAAAAACCTTTGTTTCGTTGGGCTTGCGTGGCTGACACTCGCCGGCACGCCATCAGCAGTGCACTAGTGCCGGGTGGACCATTACAGGCTGCTTTGCCATAGTCGCGCACTGTCGGGTGCCCACCCCAGGCGTGTCAACGCGGGCGGCCAGGCGCACAGGGGCGATCATGGCCGACCAGAAGCCAACAACGCGCGAGAGAATACTGGACGTTTGCCGCACGCTGTTCAACGAGCGCGGGCCGGCCGAGGTCACCACGTTCGAGATCGCGGAAGCGGCTGGCATCAGCGAGGGCAACCTGCACTACCATTTCCGCCGCAAGGAGCAGATCGTCGCCGCCCTGTTCGACCAGTTCAGCGAGGCGCTGGACAGGACCGCCACCAACGGCGAGGACCCGCACCGAAAGCCCCAGTCGCACCGCGTCTACCTGGCCAACTGGTTCAACACGATGTGGGAATGGCGGTTGTTCTACGCGGCCAGCATCTACCGTCTGGCGCCCGACTTGCAGCCGCGCCTGATGGCACTGGCTGATCGCCGCCAGGCCACCATCAGGCGCGTGCTGACCGGCCTGGTCGACGACGGCACGCTGCTGGCGTCGGATGAGGAGATCGACAAGCTCGTGGTGAACGCCTGGATCGTGTCGAGCTACTGGATCGACTACGTAAAATCACGCCAGGGCGTCAAAGCCGTCACCCGCGACCATTTGCGCTGGGGTTACGCGCAAGTCGAAGCCCTGTTCACCCCCTATGCGACAACGCCGGCCGCACAAGCGCGCAAGTTCGGCTGAGCCCAGAGAACAAAGTTTTTGGTTCTTCTTTTTCAAAAAAGAACCACTTCCTTCCTGTAGGCTTTCCAGATGACCGACCTGATAGAAGTGCGCGACCAGCACCGCTTCGACGAAGCCGCGCTGCAAGACTACCTAGCGAGCTCGTTGCCCGAACTGCGCACCCCGATCACCATCCAGCAGTTCCAGGGCGGCCAGTCCAACCCGACCTTCCTGATGCAGGACGCCACCGGCCGCCGCTACGTGCTGCGCAAGAAGCCGCCCGGCAACATCCTGCCGTCTGCCCACGCGGTGGAGCGGGAATACGCGGTGATGCGTGCGCTGGGCCGCACCGGCGCGCCGGTGCCCGCCGCGCGCCTGCTGTGCGAAGATGCCGGCGTGATCGGCACGCCGTTTTACGTGATGGACTACATCGACGGCCGCGTGCTCGCCGACCAGCGTCTGGAGACGGTCGCGAAAGATCAGCGCGCAGCCTACTACTTCGCCGCGGCCGACGGCTTGGCAGCACTCCACAAGGTGGACTGGCGGCAAGCCGGCCTGGAGGGGTTCGGCCGGCCGGAAGCCTACATCGCGCGGCAGATCAACCGCTGGACGAAACAGTACCTGGCCTCCGACCCGGAGCCCAACCCGGACATGGAGGCGCTGATCGAGTGGCTGCCCGCGCACACGCCGCCGGACGAGCCGGCGGTGATCGCGCACGGCGACTATCGGCTCGGCAATCTGATGTTCGCGCCAGGCGAGCCGCGGCTGCTGGCCATCCTGGACTGGGAGCTGGCGACCATCGGCCACCCGATGGCCGACCTTGCCTACTTTGCCTCGTTCTACCGCTTGCCGCTCAGCGACGGGCCGTTTCGCGGGCTTGACGGCGCCGACCTCGATGCGCTCGGCTTGCCGAGCGAGACGGCGCTGGTGACGCGCTACTGCGAAAGCGTGGGACGGGTGTTCCCGGCTGACGAATGGCCGTTCTACCTGGCGTTTTCGCTGTTCCGCTCTGCGTCGATTGGCTGGGGGGTGTACGACAGATCGCGGCGCGGCAACGCGGCGGATGCGCGCGCGCATCTGTATGGGGACATGTTTCGCGGGTGTGCGAAGATCGCCTGGAATATTGCGCGCGGGAAGTAAGCAAGCAGTTCTTGTTTGAAAGACCAAAAAGCTTTTGCTGCCTTTAGGTGCGCCGGGTTGACGCGTGTCGTTCAGCCATCCGCGACAGCCGCGCAAAAGCTTTTTGCTTCTTTTTCTCGAAAAAGAAGCGCTTGCCTTGCCTTATGGACGGCCGAAGCAAGCGCCCGGCCGTCCAAAAGCGATCAGCGTCGACCCGCCCGGCGCAGTGCGTCGGCGGTGAAGTCGTCGGACGTCAGCGACGAGCCATTGTAGGTCGGTGCCGTCGGTTCCTGGCTATGCAGGCCTTGCACAAGGTAGCGATGCTGGATCAGGTCGACGAACTCGTAACCATCAGCGCCGGTCAGCGGCACTTCCGGGGAGGTGGCGATGAACGCGAGAGCCGTACGCCAGAGCTGGCCACGCGCGTCGTAGCGATCGGAGATGGACATCTGCCAGCTGTCTTCGTCGATGTAGTTCACCCGACGCGCGTATTCGTGGCGGTAGCCGGGCTTCAACGTTGCTTCCACCACCCACATCCGGTGCAGCTCGAAGCGCAACAGGTCGGGGTTGACCGCCTGCGGCTTGATGATGTCGGTGTATTTTACGCCTGGCTGCTGGATTTTGTAGGTGTTGTAAGGAACGTAGATTTCCTTCTTGCCCAGCAACTTCCAGTTGTAGCGGTCGATCGCGCCGTTGAACATGTCGTAATCGTCGACGGCTTCCAGGCCGTCCGTGTTGGTCACCGGCGTGTCGTAGTTGATCTCCGGCGCGCGGCGAACGCGGCGTTCACCCGGGTTGTAGGTCCAGGCCTCGCGCGGCTGGTCGTACGAGTCGAAGTGGCTGATCACCAGCGTCAGCTGGCCGGCGATGCGCGGCGGTGCGAGCACTTCCTGCCAGAACAGGCTGTCCCACTTCGAGGGGTTGTTCATGCCCGGCGTGTTGTAGGGAAACATGATCTGCTCGTGCCAGCGGGTCAGCGAGTAGTCGCCCGACGGCGTGGTGATGGCGTTGTCCACCGTGCGCTGCAGCTGCGAGCCGCGCCAGCGCAGGACGTGGTTCAGAATCGCTTCGCTGCCGTTGGTGGGAATCGGGAACGGGATCGAAACCTTGGCGCCGACCACGTCCAGCCCGTTGGCCGCAAGTTTGGCGCGGCTGGCGTTGGCGATAGCGTTGTCATATTGCGACTGCGGCGCGGCGAACGTGCGGTGCGTCGGGTAGACGTCCACGTGGTAGCCCGGCAACGTGCGGATCATCGCCACCGTGCCCTCGGCAAGCTTGCTGGCGTAACGGTCCACGTTCTGCGCGTTGATGACGAGGAGCGGCTTCTCCTGCACGTAAGGATCCATGCGGTAGCTGCCCGCCGCGTATCCGGACGGCGCCTTGTCGTAGCCGCCGGTCCAGGCCGGAATGGTGCCGTCGGCGTTGCCCGCCTTCACGGCGCCGAACGGCGTCAGCGAGTGGCCGAGATCAGCGGCGGTCTGGGCTCCGGCCGGTGATGCCGCCATCGCGCAGGCAAGCATGGTGGCCGCAAGCAGTGACTGCTTCATTGGTGGTTTCATCCCTTCGTCATCGGCGATTTCCCGCCTGATGCTTCATCTAAGCAACAGTCGTTAGGGTGTCCACCCTCCGCGCGGCGGAAACGCGAAAACGCATGGACACGGAAAATTGAACTCGCTTATATAACGGAACCGAAACGGTGAGGTTTTCTGATGAAGCGGCGCCTTCCCTGCGCGACCTTCCTGGCGTTGAGCCAGGCTGTCCTGAGT
>CAXUIR010000077.1:0-9011 GCA_964251005.1 uncultured Acetobacteraceae bacterium
ACCCAAGGGAACAAAAGTTTTTTGGTTCTTTTTTTCAAAAAAGAACCGCTTGCTTACTTCCCTGGACAACACGCCCTCATGCAATCGCCATCAACCCTGGACTACCTGGACCTGGTAGCCGAAGCCCGCAGCCTGGACGACAGCGCCTGCCGCACCTCGCTGCGGCTGGCCGTGCTCGCCGACTGTGCCGTCCAGCACCTGGTGCCGCTACTGCGTGTGCTGTTCGCCCGCAGGGGCGTGCGGTGCGAGGTCTACGAGGCCGGCTACGACTCGGTCGACGTCGAGATCCACGACGCCGGCTCGGCGCTCTACCGGTTCGCGCCGGACGTCGTCGTCATCATCGGCGCCAGCGAGAAGGCGAAAGCCAAGCTGTACGCAGCCGAGGACCGCGCGGGCTTCGTGGACGCGGCGGTCGGCCGGCTGGCCGGGCTGTGGCAGGCCGTGCGGGCCAACTGCCAGGCGAGGATCATCCAGTCGACCTACGTGCTGCCCTCGGAACGGGCGTTCGGCAACTACGAGCTAAAGGTCGCCCACTCCGTAGGCGCGCTGTTCGCCGAGCTGAACGCCAGGCTGGTCGAGGCGGCGCGGCAGGCGCCGCACGTGCTGCTGTGCGACCTCGACCACCTCGCCGCTGAGATCGGCCGCCGCAACTGGGCGGACGAGGCGCTGTGGCACCTCGCGAAGGGCCTCTGCCGGCTTGACCACCTGCCGCTGGTGGCAAGCTCGCTGGTCGACGTGGCACTCTCGGCCATCGGCCAGTTCACCAAATGCGTTGTGCTGGACCTGGACAACACGCTGTGGGGCGGGGTGATCGGCGACGACGGGCTGTCCGGCATAGCGCTCGGCGACCTCGACGAGGGCGAGGCCTTCGTCGCCTTCCAGCGCTTCCTCAAGGAGCTTAGGCGCCGCGGCATCATCCTGGCCGTGGTCAGCAAGAACGAGGAGGCGGCGGCACGCGCGCCGTTCCGCGAGCACCCGGACATGGTGCTGCGCGAGGAGGACATCGCGGTGTTCGTCGCCAACTGGGACAACAAGGCGCACAACATCGCGCGCGTGCAGCAGACGCTCAACATCGGCTTGGACTCGATGGTCTTCCTCGACGACAACCCGTTCGAGCGCGGCCTGGTGCGCGACAGGCTGCCCGACGTAACCGTCCCGGAGATGCCGGAGGACCCCGCGCTGTACCTGCGCGCGGTCGGCGATTGCGGCCTGTTCGAGACGGCCGCCTACTCGGCCAACGACGCAGAGCGCGCCAGGCAGTATCGCGAGGAGGGTGCGCGCGCGCAGTTGCGCGAAGGCTTCGCCAGCATCGAAGACTACCTGCAGTCGCTCGGCATGACGATCAGGCTGGAGCGGTTCAAGCCTTTCCAGCTGCCGCGCATCGCCCAGCTGATCGGGCGTTCCAACCAGTTCAACCTGACCACCCGGCGGCACGGCGAGGCTGCCTGTGCGGCGATGATGGACGACCCCGCACTATTGCCGCTGACGGTCACGCTGGCGGACCGGTTCGGCGATTACGGCCTGATCAGCGTCGTCGTCCTGGCCCGCGCCGGCGCGTCGCTGGATATCGAGACCTACCTGATGAGCTGTAGGGTGCTGATGCGCGGTGTGGAGCAGTTCGTGATGAACCGCATCTTCGACTACGCCGCGCGGCAGGGCGTCGAGCGCGTGGTGGGGCGCTACGTGCCCACCGCCAAGAACGCCATGGTGCGTAATTTCTACGCGGATTTCGGCTTCCATATGCTTGGCGACGATGGTAACGGCGCGACCACCTGGGCGCTCGAGCCCTCGCAATACCGCCCTCGCCCGGTCTTCATGGCGTCCGACACGATGGAGTTGTGACCCGATGGACCGCGTGGCGGTGACGGAAAAGCTGACCGGTATCTTCCGCACGACCTTTGCCGAGCCGGACCTTGTGCTCACCCCGTCGATGACGGCCGACGACGTGGCCGGCTGGGACTCGCTCTCGCATATCAACCTGATCCTGGCGGTCGAGCGCGGCTTCGGCCTGCGTCTGACGATGCGCGAGGCGCGCGGGTTGAAGAACGTCGGCGACCTGATCGCGCTACTGGAGAAGAAGGCGGCCTGAGTTGTTCACCTCGCTGCTGTTCTATGGCGAGCTGACCGCCGCACTCCTCGTCTTCTACCTGCTGCCCGGACGCTGGCGGGTGGCCGGGCTGCTGGCGATATCGGTTGCGTTTTATTTCTCGCTGGCGCCGGGCTGGTTTTGGCTGCTGGCGGTCCAGGCGCTCGTCGGCTACTGCGCCGGCCTCGGCCTCGCCAGGGTGGCAACCGATCGTGCCCGCCGCCTCGTGCTGGCGGCAGGGTTGGTGCCGATCGTGGGCGCGCTGCTGCTGCTCAAGACGGCCGTCGCCACGCACTCCATCCTGCTGCCGCTGGGCGTGTCGTACTACACGTTCAAGCTGATCAGCTACGTGCTGGACATCTACTGGGACGAGGCAGCCGTCGAGACGCGGCCCACGGCGTTTGCCACCTACGTGGCGTTCGGTCCGCAGATGATCAGCGGCCCCATCCAGCGGCATGACGGCTTCCTGCCGCAGCTGGCCACCCTGCGCGCCGGCAGGTTCGACCGCACGTTGTTCGAGGCCGGGCTGTGCTCGATCGTCCAGGGCCTGATGCTGAAGCTGCTGGTCGGCGACCGGCTGGGCGCCTTCATCGCCGCGGTGGACGCACGGCCTGCCGCCTACCAGCGCCACGTGCTGTTCGTGCTGGCCGCCTGCTACACGCTGCAGCTCTACGCCGACTTCAACGGCTACACGAAGATCGCCATCGGCATCGGCCGGCTGTTCGGCGTGGAGAGCCCGCAGAACTTTGCCGCCCCCTTTGCGGCCAGCACCATAGCGGAGTTCTGGCGGCGCTGGCACATCACGCTGAGCAGCTGGACGGCGGACTACGTGTTCGCGCCGCTGCGCATGTCGACCCGTGACCTGGGCCAGGCCGGCCTGGTGCTGAGCCTGTCCGCCTCGATGGTGATCATCGGCCTGTGGCACGGCTTCACCCTGACGTTTCTGGCGTTCGGCCTGCTGCACGCCGGCTACATGAGCGCCTCTGCCCTGACCCTGCCGGCGCGCCAGAAGCTGCTCGCACCGTACCGCCGGCTGGCACCCTGGCGCGGCCCCGGGGGCCTGGCGGGGGGGGTGGGGATGATGTCCGGGTGGGAGCTGGTGTGGGCGGCGGCCGCGCGGTGTTCGTGATGATGACCGTCTCGCAGCTGTTCTGGCAGGCGCACTCGCTGGGCTCGGCCATGCTGCATGTCCGCCTGCTGTGCGGCTCGGCTGCGGCGGGCAGCCTGGCGATGTCGGACATGCGGACCGAAATCGCCGAGCCGGTGTTCGTCTGCATGACGGTGGCCCTCTACCACGGGCTGGGCGCGCCCGGCTGGGCGGCGCTGACCCGGCCGCTCGACAGGGTGGTGCCGCGGTGGGTCACCGGCGGGGTGTCCCTGCTGCTGCTCTCGGCGTTGAGCACCGAGTCCGGCAGCTCGTTCATCTACGGACAGTTCTGACGTGCCCGGCGCGCAGACCGAGGCGGGCGAGGATTTCGGCCTCCGCTTCCACCACCTCGGCCTGGCACTGCCCGACCCGGCGCCGGCCACGCTGTTCCTGCGCGGCCAGGGCTACCGGCTGGCCGCCGCGGTGCGCGACCCTCTGCAGCAGGCGGACCTGGCCATGTGGAGCCATGCCGCGGCGCCGAACGTGGAGGTGATCTCGCCGGCGGCGTCCGGCGAGGGGCCGGTTGCCACCGTGCTGGAGACGCATCCGGACGGGCTCGTCTACCATCTCTGCTACACCACGGCGGACCTGGAGCAGACGCTGGACCAGCTGGAAGGCCACGGCCTGCGCCCGTTCGAGGTGAGCCCGCCCAAGCCCGCCATCCTGTTCGGCGGCGAGCGCGTGTCGTTCTACATGATCCTCGGCATGGGGCTGATCGAGATCATCGAGGGTCATGGCCGTTGGCAACAATCATGACCCGCGAGCCGGCGCGCGCGGACCTGGCCGCGCGGCGCGCAGGCACGCATCCGGTGGCGACGGTCCTGCTGTCGGTCGCCCTGTTCTTCGTGCTCGACGCCGTTCTGTTCCGCAGCGGCTTCTACGCGCGGCTGCAGCAGCCGAACACGCCGGCCGGATCGATGATGGCGATCATCCGCTACGCCGGTGCTGCGCCCACCGACCCGAAGCGGACCGTTCTGGTCATGGGCAGCTCGAAGACGGAGTATGGTTTTGGCGCCCGCGACGTCGACCAGGCTTTCCCCGGCGCGCCGATCAAGCCGGTGCTGGGCGCGTTCCCGGGTTCCACCGCGGAGCACTGGTACTACGCGCTGGCGCGCATCGACCCGCACCACGACCGCTACGCGGCCATCGTCATCCCGTTGTCGGGCTACAAGGTCCCGCCGTTCGACGAGGGTTTCAGCGACTCCTACAGCGCGGCGCAGATGCTGCTGCCGGTCGTGCCCATCTCCGGCCTGCGCGCCTTTCTGGGCGACTTCACCGACCCTTCCCTGCGCTGGCGTGCCGCGCTGCTGGCCGCAGCGCCCAGTCACATCTACGCCAATGACCTGCAGGACTTCCTGCTGCACCCGTTGCGGCGCCTGCGCGTGCTGCGCGCGCGCGCGGCGGCCGGCGCGGACTACCTCTACGTGGACCCGCCGCACACCGACACCATGGACGGGCTGTCGGTGGACCCGGGCACCCACAAGGTTCTGGCCTATCCGAGCCGCTTCAACGTGCTGTTCAGGGACGACATGGACCGCAAGTTCGTTGCCCCGCCGGCAGACCAGGCCCGGGCGCTGACCGCGCGCAACGCCGCGTTCTCCGCCAGGTGGCTGGGCAGGATCGCCGACGCCTACAGGGACAGCCGGACCAAGCTCATCTTCATCGACATGCCGCACGAGCCGGTGGACGTGCCCTCCCGTCAGCCGATCGCGGGCGCCCCCGACATACGCGACATGCTACCGCACCGCGCCAACATCGTGGTGCTGCCGCCGAACACCTTCGCCGACCTCGAACAGCCGCACGACTTCCTCGACCTCGACCACATGAACGTCTACGGCAAGACGCTGTTCTCGCGGCGGCTCGGCCAGGCGATCATCGGCGTGCTGGCACTGGGCGCCACCGAGCACGCCGCCTTGCAGCATTGACCCGGAGCGGCGACAAGGCCGGCGGCCGCGGGAAGCAAGCAAGGCCTTCTTTTTTGAAAAAAGAAGCAAAAAACTTTTGTCTCCGCTGTCGCGGACTCATCCGGAGAGCGCGCGACAGCGGAGTCAAAAGTTTTTTGGTCCTTTTTTTCAAAAAAGGACTGCTTGCTTTCTGTAATTCAGCATCAAGGCTGGCTGGTACAAGATGAAGGGCGCGGAGATGTCGTTGGTTCTCGTCACCGGGGGCGCCGGTTTCATCGGCTCCAACGTCGCGCGCGCGTTCAGCCAGGCCGGCCACGACGTCGTGGTGAGCGACCGCCTACGCGCTGGCGGCAAGTGGCGCAACCTGCGCGGCGTGCGCCTGCACGACGTGGTCAGCCCAGAGGCGCTCGACGCCTGGCTGGCACGCAACGCCGGCCAGGTGCGCGCGGTGCTGCACCTCGGCGCGGTGTCTGCGACCACGGAGACCGACGTGGACCGCATCGTGCGCGACAACATCCGGCTCTCGCTCGATTTGTGGTCCTGGTGCGCGCAGGCCGGCGCCGCCTTCATCTACGCCTCCTCGGCGGCCACCTACGGCGACGGCGCGCACGGATTCGCCGACGACCAGGACCAGGCGGCACTGGCACGCTTCCAGCCGCTCAACGCCTATGGCTGGTCCAAGCACGTGGTGGACCGCCGCATCGTGGCCGACGTGGACGCCGGGCGCGCCACACCCCCGCACTGGGCGGGGCTGAAGTTCTTCAACGTCTACGGCCCGGGCGAGGACCACAAGGGCGACATGCGCTCGGTGATCAACAAGATCATTCCCACCGTGCGCGCCGGCGGTCCGGTCCGGCTGTTCCGCTCCTACCGCGCGGACTACGCCGACGGCGACCAGATGCGCGACTTCGTCCACGTGGACGACGTGGTCGCCGTCACCCAGTGGCTGATGGACAACCCCGGCATCTGCGGCATCTTCAACGTCGGCAGCGGCCTGGCGCGCAGCTGGAACGACGTGGCGCGCAGCGTGTTCGCCTGCCTGGGGCGCGACCCCGCCATCGAATACGTCGGCATGCCGGCCGAGCTGCGCGACCACTACCAGTACTTCACCGAAGCGCCGCTGCGTAAGCTGCGCGCGGCCGGGTGGGAAGCGCCCACGACGTCCCTCGAAGAGGGTGTCGCCCGCTACGTCGCCGCCACCGGCTGACCGCCGGACGTCGCGGCGATGCGCATCGCGTTCATCGGCAACTGCCAGGTCGAAAGCCTCGCGGTCTCCGCCAGGCACATGCTGGACGGTGCCGAGGTCTCGATCTTCGACTACTCGCAGCCCTACTCCAGGGATGCCGAAGTGCGGCGGCGCTACGTGCTGGGCCTGCACAGCACCGACTACGTCTTCGCGCAGACCGCGGTTTTCAGCCACACCTCGGAACACGACCTGCGCGCGGTGCTGGGCGACCGGCTGGTCACCATCGCCAACTTCTACTTCCGCGGCCTGTTCCCCGACACCTGCTACGTCGGCGACTTCAACACCCGGCTGGACGCGCCGAGCACCCTGCACAGCGTGATCGTGCTGGACGGCTTCCGCCGCGGCCTGTCGGAAGACGCGGTGTGCGCCCGCTTCGACGGCGCCACGCTGGACGCGATGGAGCTGGGCCATGCCTGGTCGTCGTCTGCGGCGGAGACGCGCGCGCGCGAGGCCAACGGTGTGCTGGACGTGCCCGTCGGCGACGTGGTGGAGGCGGCGGCACGGCGCTACCCCGCCTTCCTGACGATGAACCACCCGAGCGGCCGGTTGGTTACGGAGTACTTCGCCAAGGTGCTCGACCATCTCGGGCTGCCGTACCGCACGCCCGACGAGGACAGCTACCCGGACGCCCTGGCCCGCCACGACATGGTGCCCATCCACGACGTCGTCGCCGAGCGCCACGGGCTCGCCTACCGCACGCGGCAGTGCTGGAAGGTGAACTCGCTCGGCGGGGCGGTCTCCCGCGAGGATTACGTGGCGGCCTGCTACCGCGCCTACGCGCAGCTCGACCCGGCCCGCCTGCTGGTGCACTCGCCGACCGACCTGGTGGCGTCCCTGCGCGGCTCCGCCTACCGCCACTTGGTCGAGCCCGGCAGTGCCGACGCCGCGCGCCTGCCGGAGCCAGCCAGGCGCTCGCCCGACCGCCGGTCTGCGGCGTCGTTTGCGACAGCGGTGCAGCCACTCGAAGCATCCCTCGCCGGGGTCTCGGTTGCGGTCGAGAAGGTGCACGCAGCGGCCGCGACGGTCGGCCCTGGCGTCCAGGCACTCGCCGACCGCCTGGACGCCAGGGATGAAGCCCTACGCCGCGCGGCGTCGGAGGCGGCGGCGGCCCGGGCCGAGCTGCGTGCCAGCGTCAACGATGTAGGTGACCGCGTGGACGCGCTGTACCGGCTCGTGCGACTGGCGGTTGGCCTCGCGGGCCTGGCGGTGGCGGCGGAGCTGGTGCGATTTGTCGCAGCACTGGCGAGGTAGGAAGCAAGGCCTTCTTTTTCGAGAAAAAGAAGCAAAAAGCTTTTACTACGGCTGTCGCGGTTTTTTCCGGTGAGCGCGCGACAGCGGAGTAAAAGTTTTTTGGTTCTCTTTTTCAAAAAAGAACCGCTTGCCTTGCCTTCATCCCCAGATCGCGCCGCCCGTCTCGGAAAAGATGTATTGACCGGTCCGCCGCCCTATGGCCGTTGGTCAACCTCGCCGTGAGAGAGGGCCAAACCGCTGGACCAGATCGCAGACACAGGTGCGCGTGTCGGCCAGGTGGACCGCTGGTCGGACAGCGCCGCCTACCGCGCCATCCTCGGGCGCGCCGTCATCGGCTCCATCCTGGTGATGAAGGTCGACCACATCGGCGACTTCATCCTCGGGTTCGACGCGCTGGCAGCGCTCCGCCAGGCCTTCCCGCGCGCCAGGCTGGAGCTGCTCTGCGCGCCGTGGAACGAGGCGCTGGCGCGCTCGCTCGACCTGTTCGACGACGTGCACACCATCGTCTTCTTCAACCGGCGCGCCGACGGGGCGCCGCCGTCCGACCGGGCGGAGCGCATCAGGGACCTGCCGAAGCGGCACTACGACCTCGCCATCGACCTGCGGGTGGACCCCGACACGCGGCTGCTGCTGCGCCACGTCAGCGCCACCTACAAGCTCGGCTTCGAGAGCCCGTCGGAGGACGACATCCTCACCGTGGCCCTGCCGCACCGCCTGCCGGCGCGCGCCATCGAGAACATCGGCATGCACCAGACCATGCTGATGCTGCGCCTGGCCCGCACGGCGTCCGACCTGTTCAACCGCACCGACGACGTCAAGCGACTGCTGCTGGGCCGCGCCGCCGAGCCGTTCGACATCGACCTCGCCGCCGCGCAGGACCGCATGCTGGTGGCGGTCAACACCTCGTCCGGGCGCGCGGTGAAGAACTGGGCGCCGGAGCGGTTCCGCCGCCTGATCCGCTGGCTGGCCGTCGACATGGACGCGGTGGTGCTGCTGGTGGGCGGCCGCGACCAGCTGGAGGAGACCGGCGACATCGTCCAGTTCTGCGGCAGCAGGAACGTCATCTCCACCGTCGGCCAGACCACCATGGGCCAGGCGATCCACCTGGTGTCGCAGGCCTCGCTGTTCGTCGGCAACGACAGCGCGCTCACCCACGTGGCCGCCCGCGTGGGCATCCCCACGGTGGTGCTGTTCTCCGGCATCGACCCGCCGGTGATGTGGGCCGCACTGGGCTCCAACGTGACCATGCTGCGCGTGCCGGTGGCGTGCTCGCCCTGTCACATCCTGCAGTTCGAGGAGTGCGTGGCCGACCACGCCTGCATGCGCGACCTCTCCGAGGCCAGCGTGCGTGCCGCGGTGCGCCGCGCACTGCTGGCC
>CAXUIR010000078.1:0-4167 GCA_964251005.1 uncultured Acetobacteraceae bacterium
GCGCAACCGATCTACTCAAAAAACGCCCACCTACGCCCTCGCATCACACACCGCGAGAAACGCCCGCGTCTTGCCTTCCCACCCCGCCGCCCGCGCCACCTCCAGCCCTTGCCGCCGTAGCGCGTCGCGCAGCGCCTCGTCGTCCGCCAGCCGACGCATCGCGGCCGCGATCGCGGCGACCGAGTGGCCGTCCACAACCAGGCCGTTCACCCCGTCGGTGACCGCGTCCGTGCTGCCGCCGTCGCGCCCGGCGATCACCGGCAGGCCGCAGCCGTTGGCTTCGAGGAACACCAGGCCGAACCCCTCGGTGTCGCCGTCCGGCAGTTCGCGGTTTGGCATGACGAAGGCGTCGCCCAGCCGGTAGTGGTCGGCCAGGTCGGCGTCGGCCACCTGGCCCGCGAAGGCCACGTGCGCGCTCAGGTCCAGCTCGGCCACCAGCGCGTCCAGCGCGGCGCGGTAAGGGCCGGTGCCAACCACCAGGAAGCGGCAACCCGGCGCGGCGCCGCGGATTTGCGCAAAGGCGCGCAGGGCGTGGTCCACGCCCTTCTTCTCCAGCAGGCGGCAGACGGAGACGAAGACGAACCGCCCGCGCAGCCCGTACAGCTCGAGCAGGTCGTCAGCCTTGGCACCGGGCGTGAAGCGGGCGGTGTCCACGCCGTTCTCGATCAGCACCGTCTTGGCGGTCGCCTGGCCGCCCAGCAGCTCGGCCACCGCGCGCTGGGTGAAGCGGCTGACGACGATGAGGGCGTCCGGCCGCAGCAGCGCGCGGTGCAGGTGGGCGTGGTCCGTGTCGTAGAGATCCTCGGTGGTGATCTCCTCGCCGTGCACGTAGGTGACGGTGCGCACGCCCGGGATGGGTGCCAGCAGGTGGGCGATCCAGCCGCTGGCGGAGAGCTCGCCGATGCAGACGGTGCGCACGCCGTCCGCCAGGATGGTGCCGACGATGTGGAAGGCGACGCTGAGCCGCAGCGCCGCGTCGCGCAGCAGGAACGCCAGCTTGGCCAGGCCGCGCGGCACGGTGCGCGGCATGGACGTGCGCAGCAGGTGCAGCCGGTCTATGCGGTAGCCGGCGCGGCGGTCGTGTTCGCGCCAGCCGATGGTGGGCAGGCCGTCGGCGTAGGCGACCTTCGGGGCCAGCACGATGATGCGTCCGCCGGCGCAGCGCGCCAGGCTGGCGTAGACGGCCGCCGAGCCGCCACGCACGGGCGGGAAGTTGTTGGCCACCAGCAGCACGCGGCCGGCGTGGGGATTGCGGTCGGTCACGGGGCGCCCATCATGCCAGCCGTCCGAGGCTTTGACGGTCCAGAGAAAGCAAGCGGTTCTTTTTTGAAAAAAAGAACCAAAAAACTTTTGCTTCCGCTGTCGCGCGCTCGCCGGAGAAGACCGCGACAGCGGAAGCAAAAGCTTTTTGCTTCTTTTTCTCGAAAAAGAAGGCCTTGCTTCCTCGCCGCCGCCCAGCGCAGGGGTGAGTGCTTGGGGCGTCTGGTATCGGCCGCGCGGAACAGGTGCCCGTCACGCCGATGCGGCGCCCAGCAGGCCCGGCATCTCGGCCAGGCGGACGAAGCGGATGCCCATTCGGCCGGACATCGCATCCAGCACGCCCGACAGCCGGTCGTAGAAATGGTGTAGGTCGGCACGGGTGCGAACGTAGGGGTTGCTGCCGGCCGCCAGCGACGAGCTGTGGAAGCTCAGCACGAAGGCGGTCTGGCCGCGTGCGCGTAGGTGGCGCACCAGGCGCAGCATGGCGGCCACGTCGTTGCCCTCAGGCGAGAGGGTGACACGTTCCGCCAGCCGAATGCGGGTGACGATGCCCGGGATGCGCAGCCTGGCCAGCGCGGGTGCCGAGAGGCGCCGGTGGATCGCGGGCGCCCAGCGTCCGCCCCAGCCGACGATGCTGCGGCACAGCGGCACCTCCAGCAGCCGGCGGTCGCAGCCGAACCAGAACGGGGCGAAGTCGTAGTCGGTGTAGTCGGGGCCGCCTTCCTCGGCGGTGTTGGTGCGCGGTGCCACGCTGGTGTCAATCAGGAAGCCGTGGCGTTCCAGCAGGGCGGCGGTGCCCGCGCCGAAGCCGTAGCGGCCGGCCCGGTAGATGGTGGGCGGGTGGCCGAACCGCTCGACGAAGCGCTGCTTCAGGGCAGCGAGCTTGCGGTCCTCCAGCCCGCCCGAGAGGTTGCCGGAGTAGGAGGCGGCGAGCGGGCCGGCCTCGCCGGCCTCGGCGTGCGGCGGGTTGACCCAGGGGTGGAGCTGGGCGCCGACGTCGCACAAGCCGGCCGCCAGCTGGCGGCGCAGCAGCTGCACCGCCGCGTCGTCGTCGAGCACCGGGTAGGTCAGCAGGTAGGTGGGGCGCAGCCCGTAGGCGCCGACCACCTCATGCAGGTCGGTGACGTGGCGCATGCAATCGGTGGAGTGGCGGGTCTGGGCGACCGGCCTGGCCCAGTCGAAATCCTCCTCCGCGTCGACCACCAGGGCGCACACGGGATCGGGCGATGCGGGCCTGGCGAGAGCGGGGTTGGGGAACATCCGAGCTGCGCACTCCGGCAAGGCTGAGCGCGCGTCGCGGCCCCGTGTGAGACAGGGAGATAGCCGGCCATGCCGCGCTTGTCACATCGAAAAACGAACGGATACACACGCTGACGTTGCGTTACAGTTATGTTCAGAAACGTTGCTTATCTGGGACAGGGAGCCGCGCAGAGGCGCCGCTGGCAGGGGAGCGAGACATGGATTCCTATCCGGTGGTGGGCACGGTCGGGCTCGGCCATGGTGGCCGTCGGCTGAGCGACAAGATCGAGCAGGCCTTCGACCAGGCCTGCCAGCAGGGCCAGGTGGAGGTTGCCGCCTGCATGCTGAAGGGGCTCGACCTGGTGCTGCTGGGCCAGCCGATGGCGTGGGAGCGCCGGCAGGCGGCGCTCGGTCTGGTCAGGTTGTGCCAAAGCCGGTTGCAGAGCCTGCGGGACAGTCAGGACGTGGTGCGCGAGGGGCCAAAGCTAAGGCAGGTGGAGCCGGTTCTTGTTTGAGCGCCCGCCTGAAAAGTCGCTGGTGCCGTAATACCAGCCGCCTCACGCAAGCAAGCAGTTCTTTTTTGAAAAAAAGAACCAAAAATTTGTCCCCTTGAGCGCGCGCTGCAGGAAAATACCGCGACAGCCGAAGCAAAAGTCTTTTGCTTCTTTTCTTCAGAAAAGAAGGCCTTGCCTTCCTTCCCATCCGTCGAAGCCAGGACCCTGCTTCCGTCAGTAGAACAAAATTCCACCCGCCGTGAACGCGTTGGACTGTGTCTCCAGCGGCCCGTGCGACTTCGACTCCTGGTGCGAGAACTCGCCCACCAGCGTCACCCAGTCCGTCAGCGTGTAGTACGCCGCGCCGATCTCCGCCTCGTTGCGGCGCACCAGGTCGGGGTCGAACTCGCCGGGTGCCTGATACAGCGAGCTCTCGCCGTAGCTGCCGACCAGCTTCAGCTTCTTGGTCGCGTTGAAGCTGGCCTGGACGTAGCCGCCTTCGGAGTTGCGCAGCCTGCCCTGCGGCGAGAGGCCGTCGAAGAACTTGCCGGTGGTGCCTACGCCGCTGCCGTAATAGTAGTACGCGGTGAACGCCGCCGGACCGAAGGTCAGCGTGCCGCCCACCTCGCCGGCCGCGGCCACCTTGCTGCTGCGGCCCTGCGCGGTCACACCCTCCGCGGAAGTCGTCGAGATACCCTGTTCCGGCTGCGTCATGAAGCTGGTCCAAAGGTGCGCCGAGAAGTTCGGAGTCTTCTTGTCGTAGGTGACCTTGCCTTCGAACTCCGGCACGTTGTGCGCGGTGGCGGTGCCGGACAGCGGCAGCTTGGTGAACGGGTCGTCGCCGGAGAAGTCGAACTCGTTGAGCGGTTCGAACGCGCCGATGGTCGCCTGGAAGCCGGCGAAGATCGGGCTGATGTAGCTGATCTGCGGCTGAAAGTCGGTGTAGATGTAGCCAAAGCCGATGCGGCCCAGCGCCGTGTTGGCGGGGTCGGCGTTGCCGCCGGTCGCCCCCACGCTCAGCAGGGTCGCGTCGTTGAGGATCGCGTCGGCGCCGAAGATGCCGATGTCGCGGCCGATCTTGATGGTGCCGTAGGTCTGCGTGCCGACGGTGAAGTACACCTTGCGGAAGTCGGCGCCGGGCGTGCCCAGTGCGGTGGAGTTGCCGCCGTTGTTG
>CAXUIR010000078.1:4177-7966 GCA_964251005.1 uncultured Acetobacteraceae bacterium
GCGCTGGAGTAGGTGTAGAAGCCGTTGATGATGGCGGAGATGTTGAAGTCCACCGCGCCAACCTGAAGGTCAACGCCCTTGCCCGGCTTGTAGGGCAGCACGTGCGCCAGGCTTGGGTCGGATTCGACCTGCTGCTGCATCGCCTCCATCTTCTGCATGGAGGCCTGGGCGGCGGCGGCGCGCGCGGCGGCGGCCAGCGCGTCGCGCCGGGACTCTGCTTCCGCGTCGGTCGTCTGCGTCGTCTGCGTCGTCGTGATGGTGGCAGCGCCGCGGCGCCGCGTAGCGCGCGTGCTTCCGCCGTGCAGGTGCTTGGTCAGCAACGTCTTGTACTCGCTCGCAGACAGGCTGCCCCGGGCGTGCAGGATGTCGAGCAGGTCGGTGTAGTCGTCGGCCAGTGCGTTCGTGGCGGCGCATCCGAACATGGCTGCCGTTGCAAGAAGCGTTGCAGTGGTGATCTTCATCGTTCGTTCCCCGAGGGGCCGCGTTTGACGCAGCCTCCACATTTTCTTCCGCATCGAGGAAACCGTGCCTGAGCAGGTGTTCCAGCCGTTTTGGCCGTTGCAGTGTGGCGATGAACAAGCGACCGTGTCCCCTAGGACCTTAGTCGAAGGGGGTCGTTCGGACACAGCCTGGTTTTGGCTTCGGTGTGCGCGCTGCGGCGAGGAGGGAAGGCCTTCTTTTCTGAAGAAAAGAAGCAAAAGACTTTTGTCTCTGCTGTCGCGGACTCTCCCTCGGCGTGTAACTCAGGGAACAAAAGTTTTTCGGTTCTTTTTTCAAAAAAGAACCGCTTGCCTTGCTTCCTACCCTGGCCCGCAACCCCGCCCGACGATAGCCTGCGCGGATGACACGACAGAACGCCGCCCTGCGGGCCAACGCCACGGACGCGCCGGCCCACCTTGCCGTGCTGATCGCCGACGACCACCCGCTGTTCCGCGACGCGCTGGCGCAGATCGTGGAGTCCACCCTGCCGCAGGCCAGCGTGGTGGAATGCGGCAGCCTTGAGGACGCGCAGGCGGCGCTGGCCTGCCAGGATTTCGAGCTGGTTCTGCTGGACGTGAACATGCCCGGCATGAACGGGATGGCCGGGCTGCTGGCGCTGCGCAACTCGGCACCGGCCACCCCGGTGGTGATCGTCTCCGGCCGCGAAGACCGCGACACGGTGGACCAGGCGATGGGCTGCGGTGCGGCCGGCTTCATCCCCAAGTCGCTCTCGCGCGACGGCATGCGGGCGGCGCTGTGCGCGGTGCTGGCAGGCGAGATCAGCCTGCCGGCGGACGCGCCGCTGGACGGCGTGCCGGAGCGCGCGGCCGCGGTGGCCTCGCTGTCCGCCCAGCAGCGCCGCGTGCTGGAGATGATCTCCGCCGGCAAGGCCAACAAGATCATCGCCTACGAACTGTCGATCTCGGAGAGCACGGTAAAGGCGCACGTCACCGCCATCCTGCGCAAGCTGAACCTGCGCAGCAGGATACAGGCGGCGCTATACGCTACACGGCAGGGGTGAGCGCCGCCCTCTCGCGCCTGCCAGCGAAGCCGTCCCGGACCATCGCCGCAGCCGCCGCTTCCCCCAGCTTGCCGGCCGCGCTGTTGCTGGCGTGCTCGCTCGCCTGGTTCGCCGTCCGCTGCGTACACGGCATCCACTTCCTCTCCTTCGGCGACGAGAGCGGCCACTTCCTGGGCGCCCGGGCGATGCGGGCCGGCGACGTTCTCTACCGCGACTACATCGACGCGCACGGACCGCTCTGCTTCATGGCGGCGCAACTCGGCGGCTGGCTGTTCGGCTGGAAGGAGCCGCTCGACGCGCGGTGGGTCGTCTGCCTGGCGGCGCTGCTGACCGGGGCGTGCGTCGCGGCGTCGCCCGTGCTGCGCAGCCTTGCCTCCCGGCTATGGGCGGCGGCGCTGTTCCTCGGGCTGATCTCTCCACCCTGGCTGGTGCAGGCGCTCAACGAGGTTAACTACCACGTGCTCGCCGGCCTGGCCTGCGCGGTGGTGCTGGCGTGGCTCGTCGCGCCGGCCTGGCTGGGTGCCCCGGTCGCCCGCTGGCAGGCTGCCGGCGCCGGTCTCGCCATGGTCTCGATGGCGGCGGCGGCCTACGCGCTGGTGCCGTCGGCCCTGCTGCTGGCGGCTGGCGCCGCCGTCTTCCTCTGCGCGTGGCCGTCGGGCGGGCGTGCCAGGACGATGGCCGCAACAGGCTGGGGGGGGCTTGCCGGCCTGCTGCTGCTGGCAGGCTGGATGGCGCGGTACGGCGATTTCGTCGGCTACTTGACGTTCCACGTCATCGCCAACCAAGTCTACTACGCGCCGTACACCGGCCTCGGCGCCTCGGCGATGCTGCGGAGCCTGGCCCTGTCCGCCGATCCCGCGCGCCTCGTGCAGTCGGAAGCGGTGGTGACCTGCCTGGCCGGTCTGGTGATGCTTGGCGCAGCCAGCGTCCCGGCGTCGCGGCGGCGTGCGGCCTTGCTGCTGGCCGGCGCGGTCCTCTGCGTGGCCGGCCTCGTGCTGCTCAACGCCCGCGGGGCGCCCGGCTTCCAGAACGCCTCGTTCCTCGTCGCCGGCGTCGCGACGTTCGCGTTGGCGGCGCCGGCTGTCCTGCAGCGCAGCCGGGCCGTCCGGCAAACCGCTTGGGCCTGGGCCGCGACCGCCGCGCTGGCCGCGGTGCTCGCGGGATCAGAGGCGACCGGTCGGCACGCTGTCATCTCGCCGTTCGGCGCCACGCGGCAGCAATTCATCCGCTGGCAGCAGAGCTCCCTGAAGGTCGACAGCAAGAGCCCGCTACGTCTTCGCCTGGCCGCGGTGCTGAAGCCCGGCGAACGGTTGCTTGCGATTCCCTACAACCCGGATGTCTACCTGTCGGCCGGGGTCCTACCGATTCGCAAGTTCCACGCCTACCTGCCTTGGGAAGCGGACTACGCGCGCACGCCATGGTTCGGACGGACGCGGGACCTGTGCGACGAACTGCAAAGCCAACCGCCGCCGGTGATCGTCTACGACGGCTGGGTGGTTTGGAACAAATACCCGCCGGAGACCTATATACCGTGCCTGAAGCAGGTCCTCACGCGTGATTACGTGGCCGATGCCGTTCTGCATGTTTACGTCAGGCGGGATCGGGTGCCGGAGCAAGGCAAGTGAAGCAGTTCTTTTTTGAAAAAAAGAACCAAAAACCTTTTGCTTCTTTTCTTCAGAAAAGAAGGCCTTGCTTTGGCTTCCCAGACGAACACTCAGTGCAGCTTCACCCCCGGCTCCGGCCGCCGCGCCACGAAGCTCGTGATCATCCGCCACAGCGTAGACCCCGTCCCGTGCAGCGAGGCCTGGTGCATGGCGTAGAGCGACCGGTACATCATCCGGGCGAAATACCCTTCGATGAACATGTTCCGCCCCGATGCGAAGCCCATCAGGGTGCCCACCGTCCTGTAGCGTCCCAGCGAGACCAGCGAGCCGAAGTCCCGGTAGGTGAACGGCGTGAGCGGCTTGCCGTCCAGCCGCCGGTTAATCTGTTCGACCATGTGCGCGGACATCTGGTGTGCGGCCTGAGCACGCGGCGGCACGCCGGCGGGGAAGCCCTCGCGCGGGCAGGCGGCGCAGTCGCCGATGGCGAAGATGTCGGGGTCGGTCACCGTCTGCAGCGTGCGCTCCACCACGATCTGGTTGGTGCGGTTCACCTCCAGGCCCAGCTGCGCCAGGAAGTCCGGCCCTTTCACGCCGGCCGACCACACCACCAGCTCGGACGGGCTCAGCTCGCCGTCCGACAGCACCACGCCGTCGGGCCGCCCCCAGGGCCCCGCGGGGGGGGGG
>CAXUIR010000078.1:7976-8983 GCA_964251005.1 uncultured Acetobacteraceae bacterium
GGCGTTGGTGCGGACCTCCACGTGCAGGCTGGCCAGCAGCTCGGCGGTGGCGGCCGACATGCGCTCGGGCAGCGCCGGCAGGATGCGCGGCGCGGCCTCGATCAGGATGATCTTCACGTCCCGTTCCGGGTCCAGGCGGGTCATGCCGTAGGCCACCACCTCGCGCACCGTGCGGTGCAGCTCGGCGGCAAGCTCGGTGCCGGTCGCGCCCGCGCCGATGATGGCGACGTGCAGCTGGCCGGGGCGCACCGGCTCGGCCTGCGCGTTGGCCCGCAGGCAGGCGTTCACCATGCGCTTGTTGAACCGGGTGGCCTGCTCCGGCGTCTCCAGCGGCACGGCGAACTCGGCAGCACCCGGCGTGCCGAAATCGTTGGTCACCGAGCCCACCGCGATCACCAGCGTGTCGTACGGGAAGACGCGCGGCGGGGTGACCTCGCGGCCCTCGTCGTCGATGGTGGAGTCGATGCGGATCTCGCGGCGGTCACGGTCGATGCCGGCCAGCGCGCCGAGCCGGCAGGTGAAGTGGTGCCAGCGCGCCTGGGCCAGGTAGTTCAGCTCGTGCTGGGAGCGGCGCAGGCCGCCGGCGGCGATCGAGTGCAGCAGAGGCTTCCAGATGTGGGTGCGCGACTTCTCCACCAGCGTGATGCGCGCCTGGCCGCGGCGGCCCAGCGTGTCGCCCAGCTTGGTGACGAGCTCCAGGCCCGCCGCACCGCCGCCAACGACGACGATCTCGTGCAGCCGGTTGCTCGCCTTGGCGGCGCTGTCGTCAGTGGGTGCGAACGCCACGTCCTGCATCGGCGAAATCCTTTGTAGCTTCTGCAATCCTGCGGACTGGCCCGGCAATCGCGATGCCGGTGTCCGCATGCCCTCATTATGGCCGCGCGCGGCCGGATGGAAGCTTGTTGCATTGCGACATGGTGTGGCGAAGGGAAAGCAAGGCCTTCTTTTTTGAAAAAAAAGAAGCAAAAAACTTTTGTCTCCGCTGTCGCGCTCTCATCCGGAGAACG
>CAXUIR010000079.1:0-6154 GCA_964251005.1 uncultured Acetobacteraceae bacterium
CGACCGCGCTCCCCCCGCAGACGCTGCGGGCGCCGCGCTACGCCGGCGAGACGCGGCCGGCGCCGTGCGGCTATCCGCGGCGGCGGCGGACGTCCACCAAGCTGGGGTATAAGAATCCGAAATGGATTACCTCGATCGAGGTGACGAATACTTATAGGCCGGGGTATTGGGAGAAGCTTGGATTCAACTGGTTTGCGGGGATCTGACGTAAAGCAAGCAAGGCCTTCTTATTCGAGAAAAAGAAGCAAAAAGCTTTTGTCGCGGCTGTCGCGGACGGCTGAAACGACACGTCTCAACCGGGCACAACCCACGGAGACAAAAGTTTTTTGGTTTTTTTCTCAAGAAAGAACCGCTTGCCTCGCCTCAGCCGCTCGCGCAGAAGCCCCCGGTGTCCAACCTCGTTCTGCAAGCACCCCGGTCCCGTCCTCGGGCTTGGCAAGCCGCACTGCCCGTAGCCGGCTTTCTCCTGCTCGCCGCTTTCCGCTTCGCAATCACCAACCGCGCGTTCCGCAACTCCGACGACAGCAGCAACTTCCTCGCCGGCGTCGAGATGGCCGAGGGGAACTGGAACCTGCACGGCTGGGTGATGGCGCCGGACAACTACTACCCGACCGACGTGCTGGCGCAGGCCGTGCTGCGGCTGTTGTTTGGCTTCCACCCGGTGTTCATGCAGGTTGCAGAAGGGCTGGTCTGGGCCGGGGTGGCGCTGCTCGGCACACGGCTGGCCTGCGTGGGTGTCGCACGGCGCGAACGGCCCGGCGTGGCGGCCTTCGCGCTGGCACTGCTGGCGTTCAACGTCTTCGACCACGGGTTCCGCGACGGGTTCCTCACCAGCGTCGCCTCGCACGGCTTCACCATCCTTCTGGTGCTGGCCACCTTCGCGCTGCTGACCTGGCAGGACGTGCGGCCGCAACGAGATGCGGCCGACGCGGCCGCACTGTTCGGCCTGGTGCTGGTCGGCAGCTTTTCGGACCCGATCTACGTCGTCACCGGCTGCCTGCCGGTGCTGGCGGTGTGCGTGCTGCGGCTGCGCGGCGCCGGCGGCAGCGCGCGTCCGGCGGTGCGCATCGCCGTGGTGGCAGGCGGTGTACTGCTGGCGCGCCTGCTAGTGCGCGCGATGCAGGCCACCGGCGGGTTTGAAACGCCGCCGCTTTTCATGATGCTCGCGACGTTGCAGGACCTGCCGCATTATTTGACGTTCGGGCTGGCGGCGATGGTCCGGCTGCTGGGCGCCGAGTTCTTCGGCCGCCCGGTGGACAGCCGGGTGGTGGGCGGCCCGGCGATCTACCTGCTGCGGGTGCCGCTCGTAGTCGCAGTTGGGATCGCCTTGGTGGACCAGGGATGCCAGGTGTTCCGGCGCGTGTGCGCCTGGCCTGACCGGGAGCAGGCGCCGGCAGCCGATCTCGGCCACATGCTTTGGTTCAGCGCTGCGTTCTGCTTCGTCAGCGCCACGATCACCGCGGTGATCGTGGACGATTACTGCGCGCGCTTCTTCTACCCGGCGGCGGTGGCCGGCTCGATCCTTGCCGCGCGGCAGTTCGGCCGAATGGCGTTACCGTCGCTGTATGGGGCGGGCTGCCTGGCGGCCTCCGTGCTGGTGGGCGTGCTGACGTTGCCGCCCGGCTGGCCGGGGAGGTACATCGCGGTGCCGCAGGTGGGCGAACTGATCGCCGCGTTGCGGGCGCATGGGCTCGCGCGCGGCTACGGCGGCTACTGGGAGGGCACCATCGTGACCGCGCTGTCGGACCGGCAGATCACCAGCCTGCCGCTGATCGAGGGTGCCGGCCCGCACGTGGAGCCGATCCGCTGGTTCGACAACATGGACTGGTTCCGCACCGCGGCGCGCGACTGGCACGGGCGGGTGTTCTTCATCGTGGCGCGCGACCCTAGCCGGCTGGAGCTTTCGGAAGGCACGGTGACGGGGCAGTTCGGCCGGCCGGCGGAGCGGATCGAGGTGGGGCAGTTCGTGATCGACGTGATGGACGTGTCGGAGGGTGGGTTGCGGGGGCTGGCGCAGTAGGCAAGCAAGCGGTTCTTTTTTTAAAAAAAGAACCAAAAAACTTTTGTCTCCGCTGTCGCGCGCCCCCGGGCGCTTCATGGAAATGCCTGAACATTACGACATCATCGTGGTCGGCAGCGGGCCCGGCGGCGCCTCCCTCGCGCACCGGCTGGCGCCCACCGGCAAGCGCATCCTCATCCTCGAGCGCGGCGGCTACCTGCCGCGCAGCCAGGCCAACTGGGACAGCAAGACGGTGTTCGTGGACGGCACCTACCAGGCGGCGGAGACCTGGTACGGCCGTGACGGGCGGACATTTCACCCGGGGCTGCACTACTTCGTCGGCGGCAACTCAAAGGTGTACGGTGCGGCGCTATTCCGCCTGCGCGAGCGCGATTTCGACGAGGTGGTGCACCAGGAAGGCGTCTCACCGGCCTGGCCGCTGAAATACGACGCGTTCGAGCCTTTCTACACCGAAGCCGAGCAGCTTTTTGCCGTGCACGGGCAACGAGGCGAGGACCCGCTGGAACCGCCGGCGAGCGGCCCCTACCCGCACCCGCCGGTCAGCCACGAACCGCGCATCCAGGGGCTGCACGACAGCCTAATGAAGGAGGGTTTGCGGCCGTATCACCTGCCGCTTGGCATCAAGCTGGACGAGCGTGACGGCAAGCCCACGCCCACCAGCATCTGCATACGCTGTGACGCGTTCGACGGGTTCCCGTGCCTGCTGAACGGCAAGGCGGACGCGCAGGTGATGTGCGTGGACCCGACCCTGGCGGCGCACGCCAATGTGGAGCTGCTGACCGGCGCTTACGTCACGAAGCTGGAGACCGGCGCGGACGGCCGCAGCGTGACAGGCGTGTGCGTGGAGCGCGGCGGCGCAAAGGAGACCTACAGCGCGGACATCGTGGTGGTGGCGTGCGGGGCGCTGTCCTCGGCGTTGCTGCTGCTGCGCTCGGCCAACGACGCGCATCCGCATGGGCTGGCCAACGGGTCGGGCCAGGTCGGGCGCAACTACATGCGGCACAACCAATCCGTGCTGATGGCGCTCATGCGCGAGCCGAACCACACGGTGTTCCAGAAGACGCTGGCGATTAGCGACTTCTACTTCGGCGCCGACGACTGGGAGTACCCGCTCGGGCTGATCCAGATGTGCGCCACCTCGCACGCCGACCAGATCAAGGGCGAGTCGCTGCCGGCGTGGCTGGAGTGGTTTCCGGAGATGCCGTTCGACAAGATGGCGCTGCACTCGATGGATTTCTGGTTGTCGTCGGAGGACCTGCCGCGGCCGGAGAACCGTATCTTCTACGATAACGGCCGCGTGGTGCTCGACGTGGAGGAGCAGGGACAGGAGGCGCACCGGCGGCTGAAGAAGAAGCTGGAACATTATCTCAGCCGCGTCGGCGCGCACCCGGTGATGCTCGAACGCAGCCTCTACCTTGGCAAGGGCATTCCGATCAGCGGCACGGCGCACCAGGCCGGCACCGTGCGGTTCGGCACCGACCTGGCGAGCTCCGTGCTCGATTTGAACTGCCGCGCGCACGAGGTGGACAACCTCTACGTGACCGATGCGGGCTTCTTCCCGTCGATCGGCGCGGTGAACCCGACGCTGACGATCATCGCCAACGCGCTGCGGGTCGCGGCGCACATTCAGGAGCGTATCTGCGCGTGACTGGTGCGACGCTGGGCGTGCTGGCAGTGCGCTACCTGTTGGTGATGCTGTTTTTTCCATTCAGCGCGCTGGACAAGATGCTGAACTTCCGTGGCGCGGTGGGACAGGCACGCGAAATGGCGCCGGGCAGCTTGGCGGTGTTGCTGATACTTGCAGGCCTATTCGTGGAGATATTCATGCCGCTGGCAATCCTGACGGGTGTTGCGGACCGGCTGGCAGGGTTCGTCATGGCCGGCTACTGCATGGTGACCGCGATGCTGTGGAAGCAGTTCTGGCGGCCGGGCGACTTCTGGACCGGCGGCGACAGCAAGGGTCGCGGCCTGTTCTGGGACTTTCTGAAGAACTTCTCGCTGGCCGGCGGATTCCTGATGCTGGTGGTGGGCGCGCATGGCAGCCTGCGTGCGTTTGCGGCGGACCCGCTGGCCTCCTCGCACCCCTACAGCACGGTGGCCTCGCCATGAGCGGGGCCGGGCCGAAACCCACGATTTCGTATTGGCATTTGTGGACCGACGAGCAGGGCGTCAGCCACCACGCACGTTGCGACCTCACGGAGTTCGAGCTGAAAGGCGTGGGTGCGGCCGACCCGCAATGGAACAACAAGCAGGCGCGCAGCGAAGCGACCGCGGTGTTCACCGTGCAGCCGGTAGGCTGGGTGGGCGACTGGCACGAGAACCCGGCACCGCAATGGATAGTGCCGCTGTCCGGCCGGTGGTGGGTGGAGGCGATGGACGGCACGCGGGTGGAGATGGGACCTGGCGAGATCTCGCTGGGGGAGGATCAGGGCTGCGTGCGCGACGCGCAGGGACGGCTCGGGCACCGGTCCGGTACGGTTGGTGACGAACCGGCACGGCTGATGACGGTGCAGTTGCACGTGGCGCCGGTGCGGCGCGCTTGCCACTTAAAGTGAGACCGGCTCGCTTGGAGGCTGACATTTGTAAAGCAAGAAAGGCCTTCTTTTTTGAAAAAAAGAAGCAAAAAACTTTTGCTCCGACGCCTGCGTCAAGGTGGGGCCTGGTTATGCCAGACTTATGCTTGCATCAGTGTTACTCTCATAGGAACAAGAGTTTTTAGCCGTTTTCTCCCAGAAGTTACCTCGCCATTTCTATGTGCCCGCTTACACGCGTGCCGTCATAAGCGGTCGCTTTTGAAAGAAACTTTACCGGCGCTGTCGCAGACTTTCCTCAAAGCGCACGCCCAGGAGACAAAGGCTTTTTGCTTCTTTTTTTCAAAAAAGAAGAGTCTTCTTGATGTTTGAAATCCTGGACCCGTCCTTCCGCGCGCTCGTGTTGCCCAACGCGCCACTGCTCACGCTGGGCGACGGCTACGCCTGGCTTGAAGGCCCGGTCTGGTGTGCCGATGCGAACCAACTGCTGGTGAGCGACCTTCCCAACGACCGCATCCTGCGCTGGACGGAAGATGCGGGCGTCAGCGTGTTCCGTCAGCCGTCCGGGTTTGCCAACGGGCACGCGCGTGACCGGCAGGGACGCCTTATCGGCTGTTCCCACCAGCGCCGTTGCATTGAGCGCACGGAGCTCGACGGCAGCCGGACCGTGCTGGCGGAGTCCTACCAGGGCCGCCGGCTGAACGCGCCGAACGACGTGGTAGTGCACAGCGACGGCAGCATCTGGTTCACCGATCCGCTCTACGGCATCAGCACGGATTACGAAGGCGGCAAGCAGCAATCCGAGCTGGCGCCTGCGGTGTATCGGCTGGAGCCGGACAGCGGCGTGTTGCGCGTGGTGGCCGACGATTTTGCAGGGCCGAATGGGCTGGCGTTCTCGCCGGACGAACGGTTGCTCTACGTGGTAGAAGCGGGCCTGCAGTTTGCCGCCGATCCTGTGCACCACATCAGGGTTTTCGACGTGCAGGACGGCCGGCTGTCCGGCGGGCGGGTGTTCCACACCATCTCGCCGGGCCACGAGGACGGGTTGCGCTGCGACGAGAACGGCCGCGTGTGGGCGGGCGCCGGCGACGGGGTGCACTGCATCGACCCACACGGCGCGCTGTTGGGAAAGATACGCACCGGCTGCGCGGTGTCGAACCTCACGTTCGGCGGGCGGAATCGGTCGCGGTTGTTCATCTGCGCGTCGCACGCGCTGATGGCGATCTACACCAACGTGCGCGGGGCGGAGCGGCCGTGAGCGTGACCTCGCTGCTGCGTGTGGCACTGAACGTGAGCGACCTGGCGCGGCTGCAAGGCTTCTACGTGGACGCGCTGGGTTTCGCAGTCGGTTCGGCAGCGGCGGCGAACCCGGAGCTGGCGCGGATGCTTGACGTGCGCGCGGTGCGGAGCGTGCGACTGCAGCGCGGCGGGCAGACGATCGAGCTGTGCCAGTGCGATCCGCCCGGGGCGCCCTACCCCGACGAGCGGCACAGCAACGACCTGGTGTTCCAGCACCTGGCGCTGACGACCGACGACATGGACGGCGATTACCGGCGGCTGTGCGGCACCACGCACACGGCAATCTCGCGGGGCGGTCCGCGGC
>CAXUIR010000079.1:6164-7902 GCA_964251005.1 uncultured Acetobacteraceae bacterium
GCTGCTGCCGGGGGGGACTGTTGCCTATAAGTTCCGTGATCCCGACGGCCATCCTCTCGAGCTGATACGCCTGGCGACACCTAATCCCGCGACGCGCGGCGGGATCGACCACACGGCGATCTCGGTCGCGCACGCGGAGCGGAGCATCGCGTTTTATCGCACGCTGGGCCTGAGCGTTGCCGCGCGCCAGCAGAACACCGGGCCGGCGCAGGATGCGCTGGATGGGCTTAACGGAACGCTGGTTGACGTAGTGGCGCTGGCGTTGCCGGCGGGGGCCATGCATGTGGAATTGCTCGGCTTTCGGCTTCGGGTGGGGCGGGTGGGGGCGCTTGCGTATCCGGCTGACATTGCGGCGAGCCGGATGGTGTTGGGCGGGGATGCGCGCGCGTTGGTGCGTGATCCGGATGGGCATTTGATAGAGAAGGAAGCGGTTCTTTTTTGAAAAGAAGAACCAAAAAACTTTTGTCTCAGCTGTCGCGCGCTCACCGGAAAGAACCGCGACAGCCGCAATAAAAGCTTTTTGCTTCTTTTTCTCGAAAAAGAAGGCCTTCCTTCTGCTCAAACACTCGTCGTCTACGTAGCTCAGCATAGCGAACCTTCGAGCAGGACGGTTGTACACGCCCGCGTGTAGAGGAACGCGCCGCACTTGCAAGCGCTCTTCCGCCGGTGCCCGCTTGGCTGCTACCAAACCCCCTCCTTCACCCGAGGCTCACCCGTCTTGACCACCGACCTGCTGATCGCCCGTGCGGCGCAGCTTCGCCCCATCGCCGAGATTGCGGCGGCCGCCGGCATTGGCGAGGCGTTCGTGGAGCCCTACGGCCGTCTCAAGGCGAAGATCAGCGAGGCCATCCTGCCCACCCTGCCGGCGCACGAGGGCGCGCTGGTGCTGGTCTCCGGCATCAGCCCCACCCCCCCCGGCGAGGGCAAGACCACCACCACCATCGGCCTCGGCGACGCCCTCCGCCGGGCCGGGCAAAGGGCCATCGCGTGCCTGCGCGCGCCCTCGCTCGGCCCGTGCTTCGGCGTGAAGGGCGGGGCGACCGGCGGCGGGCGCGCGCAGGTGGCGCCGATGGAAGACATCAACCTGCACTTCACCGGCGACTTCCACGCCATCACTGCCGCCAACAACCTGCTCTCGGCGATGCTGGACAACCACGTCTACTGGGGCAACGCGCTGGGCATCGACACGCGGCGCGTCACCTGGCGGCGCTGCGTGGACCTCAACGACCGCGCGTTGCGCCAGGTGGTGGCCGGCGTGGGCCAGGGTGCCAACGGCACGGTGCGCGAGGACGGGTTCGACATCACGGTTGCCAGCGAGGTGATGGCGATCTTCTGCCTTTCGCGCGACCTGGCCGACCTCGAGGCGCGGCTTGGCAGGGTGATCGTGGCGACGCGGCGCGACGGCTCGACCATCACCGCGTCCGACCTGCAGGCGCACGGGGCGATGGCGGTGCTGCTGCGCGACGCGTTGCGGCCGAACCTGGTGCAGACGCTGGAGGGCACGCCGGCGCTGGTGCATGGCGGCCCGTTCGCCAACATCGCGCACGGCTGCAACAGCGTGGTGGCGACGAAGCTGGCGCTGCGCCTGGCGGACGTGGTGGTGACCGAAGCGGGTTTCGGCGCCGACCTGGGCGGCGAGAAGTTCCTCGACGTCAAGTGCCCCACCGCGGGCCTGGCGCCGCGCGCCGCGGTGGTGGTGGCCACCGTACGCGCGCTGAAGATGCATGGCGGCGTGGCC